>NZ_JBRUDG010000022.1:0-28196 GCF_053203725.1 Streptococcus porcorum
AGCGAAGATTTTGTGATATACTAGTCATGAGAAGATTCCTTTTTTGATGAGTGGTGGTACTCTTATCATATCAGGGAATCTTCTTTTTTGACTTCTAGAAGTCTCACATCTATTGTAACGCTACATTCTACAAAAATGGAAGACTGTCTGATTATTGAAGAAAGCTCTAAAATATGTTAGAATGGAGCGATAAGACTATCGAAAGGAATTCAGATGGCACATATTATACGTAGAATCATTGAAAATGAAAAAGGCGAATTAAGAAAATTAGAACGTATAGCAAAAAAAGTCGAAAGCTATGCAGATGAAATGGACAGCCTGTCAGATGCGGCTTTGCAAGCTAAGACAGAAGAATTTAAAGAGAGATACCAGTATGGTGAGAGTCTAGATGATCTTTTGCCAGAAGCATTTGCAGTTGTACGTGAAGCAGCTAAAAGGGTACTAGGCTTATATCCTTATCGTGTTCAAATCATGGGAGGTATTGTACTCCATCATGGTGATGTCCCAGAGATGCGTACCGGAGAAGGAAAAACCTTAACAGCTACCATGCCTGTTTATCTCAATGCTTTGTCAGGAGAAGGTGTACACGTTATCACAGTTAATGAGTACTTATCTGAACGTGATGCAACTGAAATGGGAGAATTGTATAGCTGGTTAGGGCTTTCGGTTGGAATTAACTTAGCAGCCAAATCGCCTTACGAAAAACGTCAAGCTTATCAATGTGATATTACTTATTCTACCAACTCTGAAGTTGGATTTGACTATCTTCGTGACAACATGGTGGTTCGTCAAGAGGATATGGTGCAACGACCATTAAATTTTGCAGTTGTCGATGAGGTTGACTCAGTCTTGATCGATGAAGCCAGAACACCACTGATTGTTTCTGGACCAGCCAGTTCTGATACTAATCAGTTGTATCATCGAGCAGATATGTTTGTAAAAACACTGGTTCGTGAAGACTACGCTATCGATGTTCAAACAAAGACCATCGGGCTTATGGATTCAGGAATTGATAAAGCAGAGGCTTATTTCCATCTTGATAATTTGTATGATATTGAAAATGTAGCCTTGACACATTTTATCGATAACGCCCTTCGTGCAAATTATATTATGGCCTTAGATGTTGATTATGTTGTTAGTCCAGAACAAGAGATTTTAATTGTTGATCAATTTACCGGTCGTACAATGGAAGGTCGTCGCTTCTCTGACGGTTTACACCAAGCTATTGAAGCTAAAGAAGGTGTTCCGATTCAAGATGAATCTAAGACAAGTGCTTCTATCACTTACCAAAATATGTTCCGTATGTATAAAAAGCTCTCGGGTATGACAGGGACAGGTAAGACGGAAGAGGAAGAGTTTCGTGAAATCTATAATATGCGTATTATTCCCATTCCGACAAACCGTCCGATTCAACGTATTGACCATCCTGATTTGTTGTATCCGACTCTGGAATCTAAATTTAATGCAGTTGTAGAAGATGTGAAACGTCGCTATGAAAAAGGACAGCCTGTTTTGGTTGGTACAGTTGCTGTTGAAACAAGTGATCTTATTTCTAAAAAATTAGTTGCAGCTGGTGTTCCACATGAAGTTTTAAATGCTAAAAACCACGAAAAAGAAGCACAGATTATTATGAATGCAGGTCAACGTGGTGCAGTTACCATTGCGACCAATATGGCTGGTCGTGGTACTGATATTAAGCTTGGAGCAGGTGTACTTGATCTAGGTGGCTTGTGTGTGATTGGAACGGAACGCCATGAGAGTCGTCGTATTGATAACCAGCTTCGTGGACGTGCAGGTCGTCAAGGGGACAAAGGAGAGTCGCAATTTTACCTTTCTCTTGAAGATGAATTGATGCGTCGTTTTGGTTCAGACCGTATCAAAGCCTTCTTAGATCGTATGAGTCTGGAAGAAGAGGATGCTGTGATTAAATCACGCATGTTTACTCGTCAAGTAGAGTCCGCACAAAAACGTGTTGAGGGGAACAACTATGACATGCGTAAACAAGTCCTTCAATATGATGATGTCATGCGTGAACAGCGTGAAATTATCTATGCAGAGCGTTATGATGTCATTACAGCTTTTCGTGATCTAGGACCAGAAATTCGCTCTATGATTGGACGTACCATCGATCGTCAAGTTGATGCCCATTATGGTGCAAAAGAAGAAGGGTTAGAGGCTATCTTAAACTTTGCACGTTTAAATCTTGTTCCAGAAGAGTCCATTTCGCTGGCTGATTTAACAGGCTTGAAAGCAGCTGAGTTAAAAGAGGAATTATATGATCGTGCTATGGAAGTCTATGACCGTCAAGTGGCTAAATTTAAAGGTGATATTGACAAGCTAATAGAGTTCCAAAAAGTATTGATTTTAATGGTCGTTGACAGCAAGTGGACTGATCATATCGATGCTTTGGATCAATTGCGTAACGCAGTCGGTCTTCGTGGTTATGCTCAAAATAACCCAATTGTCGAATATCAGACAGAAGGTTTCAAAATGTTTAACGACATGATTGGAGCAATTGAGTTTGATGTGACACGTACCATGATGAAAGCACAAATTCATGAAAATGTGGAACGTGAACGTGCTAGCCATCAAGCAACGACAGCGGCAACACAAAATATTGCGGCAAAACCAGTGGGTGAAGAAACACCAGCAGAAAAACTAGATTTTAGTGGTGTTGGTCGCAACGATAAATGTCCATGTGGTTCTGGTAAGAAATTTAAAAACTGCCACGGACGACAACAATTTTAAAAAGTAGGAAAAAAGTATGTCATTTAAAGCAACAAGTGAAAAAATTAATTTAGAAGATGTTAAAAGTGCTACACGTCTCACAGGTGATGTTTTAGCCAAGAAAGAATCACGCGATAAGGAATTAGAGGCCATTATGCGTGGAGAAGATGATCGCGTTCTTTTAGTGATTGGGCCTTGTTCATCAGATAATGAAGAAGCTGTTTTAGAGTATGCTCATCGCTTGGCAAAACTTCAAGAAGAAGTGAAAGATCGTGTCTTTATGGTGATGCGTGTTTATACAGCTAAACCACGTACAAATGGTGATGGTTATAAAGGGTTAGTTCACCAACCAGATGCAAAAGGCGCGCCAAACTTAATCAATGGTATTAAAGCAGTTCGTAACCTTCACTACCGTGTGATTACAGAAACAGGTATCACAACAGCAGATGAGATGCTTTACCCAGAGAATTTATCTCTTGTTGATGATTTGGTGTCTTATATTGCTATTGGTGCGCGTTCGGTTGAAAACCAACAACACCGTTTTGTAGCTTCTGGAATTGATGTGCCAACAGGAATGAAAAATCCAACGTCAGGTAACTTAAACATTATGTTTAATGCTATGTATGCTGCACAAGCTCAACAAAACTTCTTGTTTAATGGGGAAGAAGTTCAAACAAGTGGTAACCCACTAGCACATGCTATCTTACGTGGTGCTGTTAATGAGTATGGTAAAAATATTCCAAACTATTACTATGACAATCTTCTTGAAACGATTGAAACGTATGAAAAAATGCAACTTGAAAATCCGTTTATCATGATTGATACTAACCATGATAACTCAGGGAAACATTACCTTGAGCAAGTGCGCATTGTACGTCAAACTTTGATTAATCGTGATTGGAATGAAAAAATTAGAAAATATGTTCGAGGTTTTATGATTGAGTCTTACCTTGAAGACGGTCGTCAAGATGAACCAGAAGTCTTTGGTAAGTCTATCACAGACCCATGTCTTGGTTGGGACAATACCGAACAGCTTGTTCGTGAACTTTATGATTCGTTAGGAAAATAATTTATGGCAATTAGACAAAAAAGTGAGACCATTAAAGTCTCAGATGTGAAAGAACTTTCAAAACTATCTGGAGATGCTTTAGTTAAAAAAGAAGCGCGTGATAAAGAATTAGCAGCAATTATTAAAGGAGAGGATGATCGTGTTCTCTTGGTGATTGGACCTTGTTCATCGGATAACGAAGAAGCTGTTTTAGAGTATGCTCATCGCCTATCAAAATTACAAGAAGAAGTCAAAGATCGTATTTTTATGGTGATGCGCGTTTATACTGCAAAACCGCGTACGAACGGTGATGGTTATAAAGGGCTGATGCACCAGCCAGACACTTCTAAGTTACCTGATTTGATCAATGGGATTGCGGCTGTTCGTAACCTTCATTACCGTGTGATTACAGAGACAGGTTTAACAACGGCAGATGAGATGCTTTACCCGTCTAATCTCCCTTTGGTAGATGACTTGGTCAGTTACCATGCGATTGGAGCGCGCTCTGTTGAAGATCAGGAGCATCGTTTTGTAGCATCAGGTATCGATGTGCCAACGGGTATGAAAAATCCAACATCAGGTAATCTGAATGTGATGTTCAACGGGATTTATGCAGCGCAATCAGCTCAAAACTTTATCTACCATAATGCTGAGGTGGAAACAGACGGTAATCCGCTTGCCCATGCCATCTTGCGTGGGGCAACAAATGAGCATGGGGAAAATGAACCAAACTTCTACTATGATGTCTTGCTCAAAGCTATTGCTCAGTATGAAAAAATGGGACTGAAAAATCCATTTATCGTTTTAGATACTAACCATGATAATTCAGGTAAACAGTACCTTGAGCAGATGCGCATTGTTCGTCAGACTTTGATTAACCGTGATTGGAACGAAAAAATTAATAAATATGTTCGTGGTTTCATGATTGAGTCTTATCTTGAAGATGGTCGTCAAGATGAGCCAGAAGTCTTTGGTAAATCCATTACAGATCCATGTTTGGGTTGGGAAAAAACAGAAAAAATGATTCGTGAAATCTATACAACACTAGGACATGATTCGTTTGAAGATTTAATCAAATAATAACAGGTAGTAAAAAAGGAGTGGGGAAGAGGCGTATAAGCATTCCCCCTTCTTCTTTTTGGTGATGGGACAGTATGATTGTAGGACACGGGATAGATTTACAAGAGATTAGTAAGATTCAGCAGGCTTATGAAAAAAATAAAAACTTTGTCACAAAGGTATTGACAGCTAAGGAACAATTGGTTTTTGCTGACTTAATGGGAAAAAGACAGCTCACCTATTTAGCAGGGCGCTGGTCGGCCAAAGAAGCCTTTTCAAAAGCCTATGGAACGGGAATAGAGGTCAAGGGACTGCGATTTCAAGATTTAGAAATTTTGTCAGATGCTAAAGGGGCCCCTTATTTTTCAAAGCATCCCTTTTCAGGTTATGTTCATGTGAGTATCAGTCATTCAGGAAATTTTGTCCAAGCTAGTGTTATTTTAGAGGAGGAAGTATGATTTCAAGTCCACATAGACCAACTGTCATTCATGTTGATTTGGAGGCAATTACCTACAATATCCATCAAGTTCAGTCTTCATTAAATAAAAAGACAAAAACTTTTGCTGTAGTTAAGGCTAATGCTTACGGTCATGGTGCAGTAGCGGTTTCAAGGGCAATTGAGTCGCAAGTTGATGGCTTTTGTGTTTCGAATTTGGATGAAGCTTTGGAATTGCGAGAAGCAGGAATTAAAAAATCTATCTTAGTTCTAGGTGTTTTGATGCCAGAAGAGATTAATTTGGCCTTGGAGCATGATATCTGCTTAACCATTGCTAGTTTAGAGTGGCTTGACTTGGCTGAACGTAAAGGTATTGATTTAACAGGCTTATCTGTACATTTAAAAGTAGACTCAGGAATGGGAAGGATTGGTTTTAGGACAGCAAGTGATGTTAATCAAGCTTTGGCGATATTAGGGGATAAGTCAGCTTTTGTAGAAGGCATTTTTACCCATTTTGCGACAGCTGATGAAGCCTCAAAGGAGTATTTTGATACTCAACTCTCTCGTTTTAAAGAAATTTTAAAAGGTCTAGACTGGGTTCCAGAAATGGTTCATGCTAGTAATTCTGCTACGAGTCTTTGGCATAAAGATACGGTTTTTAATGCTGTTCGTTTAGGGCTTGTGATTTATGGTCTTAATCCAAGTGGTACTGTCCTTGAGTTGCCTTATGATTTAAAACCTGCCTTGAGCTTGGAGTCCGAATTGGTACATGTGAAGGTCTTGTCTGAAGGAGAAGCAGTAGGTTACGGAGCAAGTTATCGAACAACTGAAGAAGAAGTGATTGGAACGATTCCTATTGGTTATGCAGATGGTTGGACCAGAGATATGCAAGGTTTTTGTGTGCTAGTAGATGGAAAGCCTTGCCCAATCGTTGGTCGTGTATCGATGGATCAAATCACGATTTCTTTACCAAAAGTGTATCCTTTAGGTACCAAAGTGACCTTAATTGGAACAAATAAGGAAAAAGTAATTTCTGCGACAGCTATTGCAGAAAAAAGAGGGACTATCAATTACGAAGTACTTTGTCTTCTTAGTGATCGCATTCCAAGAGATTATCTATAAAACAGGAGTGGGGTTAGGAAACTAACTCTGCTTTTTCAGTAGGAGAAGTATGTTATTAACAGATTCTTTAGCTGTCTTGCCAGGGATAGGCCCTAAGTCAGCAGAAAAATTTCAAAAATTATCTATTTTTACGATCAAAGATTTATTACTTTATTATCCTTTTCGGTATGAAGATTTTAAAGCGCGATCGGTGTTTGAGTTATTAGATGGTGAGAAAGCTGTCATTACAGGAACTGTAGTGACACCAGCAAATGTTCAATATTATGGGTTTAAGCGTAACCGTTTGTCATTTAAAGTACGACAGGGAGAGGCAGTCGTTGCTGTTTCTTTTTTTAATCAACCTTATTGGCAAGATAAGGTGGTTGTTGGACAAGAAATTGCGGTGTTTGGAAAATGGGATCAAGCTAAAGGGGCTGTGACAGGCATGAAAATTTTAGCTCAGGTAGAAGATGAAATGCAACCTGTTTATCATGTCGCACAAGGTATCTCTCAAGCGAGTTTGACTAAGGCTATCAAAGCGGCCTTTGAGATGGGGTATGATCGTTTACTAGATGAAAATTTACCACAGACTTTAATAGACAAGTACCGCCTGTACACAAGGCAACTGGCTTGTCGAGCCATGCATTTTCCAAAGGATTTACCAGAATATAAACAAGCCTTGAGGCGCACTAAATTTGAAGAGTTATTTTATTTTCAAATGAATTTACAATCCTTAAAATCGGAAAATAAATCAGAAACGAGTGGTCTAAAAATTGATTATGACCCCCTTGCGCTAGAAAAACAAATTGCAGACTTGCCATTTCCTCTAACCGAGGCTCAAAGACGGAGTTTAGATGAGATTGTTGCAGATATGGCATCTGGTCGTCATATGAATCGTCTTTTGCAAGGAGATGTCGGTAGTGGTAAGACAGTCATTGCTAGTCTTGCTATGTATGCTGCTTATACTGCTGGTTTGCAGTCTGCTATGATGGTTCCCACAGAAATTTTAGCAGAGCAGCATTATGAAAGTTTGACTAAGTTGTTTCCAGACCTTTCTATTGCGATCTTAACATCAGGGATGAAGGCGGGTCCTAAGCGAACAGTCTTAGCAGCGATTGCTGATGGACAAGTGGATATGGTTGTGGGGACCCATGCTTTAATTCAAGATGGAGTGGTTTACCATCGTTTGGGCTTGGTGATTACAGATGAGCAGCACCGATTCGGTGTAGGGCAACGTCGCCTTTTTCGTGAAAAAGGGGAAAATCCAGATGTTCTGATGATGACCGCAACGCCTATTCCTCGAACACTTGCGATCACTGCTTTTGGGGAGATGGATGTTTCCCTTATTGATGAACTGCCAGCTGGAAGAAAGCCGATTGTGACGCGTTGGGTTAAACATGAGCAAATGGAGTCAGTTTTAAGCTGGATTGGGAGTGAATTGAAAAAAGGTGCCCAGGTTTATTTTATTTCACCTTTGATTGAAGAATCTGAAAGTTTAGATTTAAAAAATGCGGTAGCTTTGGAGGAAGAATTAAAGCATCATTTCTCAGATCAAGCGCGTGTGGCCTTGATGCATGGTCGCATGAAAAATGAAGAAAAAGACCACATTATGCAAGAATACAAGGCTCATCGTATTGATATTTTGGTTTCTACCACTGTTATTGAGGTTGGGGTAAATGTTCCCAATGCTACGATCATGGTGATTATGGATGCTGATCGCTTTGGGTTGAGTCAGCTGCATCAATTGCGTGGTCGAGTAGGACGTGGTGATAAACAATCTTATGCAGTTTTGGTGGCTAATCCTAAAACAGAGACAGGAAAGCAACGGATGAAAATAATGTGTGAGACCACTAATGGTTTTGTTCTTGCTGAGGAGGATCTCAAAATGCGAGGGTCAGGAGAAATTTTTGGAACACGCCAATCAGGCATCCCAGAATTTCAAGTAGCTGACTTGGTGGAAGATTACCCTATTCTCGAAGAAGCTAGAAAAGTTGCCAGTCAGATTACTAGCCAGCCTAATTGGAAAAATCAAGCTGAGTGGAAAATTATTGCTCAAAATTTAAAAGAAAAGGGGCAGTTTGATTAAGTGGCTCCTTACAGTGATAGCAAAAAAGGTGATGATATGTTAAATAGTTAAATGACACTAGAGAGTTTAGAGAAAAAAGATAAGGAGCAGTTTATTCTAGACAATCAAGAAGCTTTTCAAATAGCTACCTTTGGCGTTTTAGATAGCCCTCTTGAAGAAGAACCGGTCATTTCTAGACAAGACATTGAGGGATCGCTTGCTAAAGGGAAAGCTTATCGGATTTGTTTAGACGGTGAAAGAGTTGGCGGAGCAGTGGTGTCCATTAATGGGGATAAGGGAGATTTGGAGTTGTTATTTATTTCTCCAAATATGCAAGGAAAAGGAATAGGTTATACTGCGTGGGCTTTACTTGAAAAAGTTTATCCTGAGGTAAAAATCTGACAAACCATGACACCTTATTTTGATAAACGAAATATTCACTTTTATGTCAATCGTTGTGGTTTTCAGATTGTTGAGTTCTTTCATCCTCATCATCCAGATCGACACCGAAGTGATGATGGTAAAGGTTTGGATGAGAT
Organism: Streptococcus porcorum; assembly: GCF_053203725.1. Classification (NCBI taxonomy): domain Bacteria; kingdom Bacillati; phylum Bacillota; class Bacilli; order Lactobacillales; family Streptococcaceae; genus Streptococcus; species Streptococcus porcorum. The sequence continues at coordinate 8,976 of NZ_JBRUDG010000022.1, forward strand.
GTTTCGATTTGAGAAAAGAAAAGTTTGATCTTAGATGCTTTTGTCTTGTTAAAGATTTATTTAAGAGTTTGTCGCTATAATGAGTCTATTCAAATGAAAGAGGTGACGCATATGACTATAAAACTCAAAGTTGCTTATCAGAATAAAGAATTTCAAATGAAAAAAGATTTCCCTCACTACGGTGTTCGTCATTAAGATTTTATGGATGAAAAAAGGATAGTAAAAACTATCTCCGTTTAAGTTTTTCTCTCAGGCTAACCATTTGCTTTTTAAAAAATACTTATGCTATAATAAGTTGCTTTATGCAAATAAAAGAGGACACGACGATGTTAAAAGCAATGGAAGTTTATTTGGTAACGGATGGAAATGGTCTTGAAGCTATCGAATTTTATAAAGAAGCACTAGGTGCAACAGTTGAGCAAGTCAATCTATACAAGGACTTTCTGCCTGATTGTCCAAAAGAATTAGAAAATTTTGTCATGAATGCTCAGTTTCGTTTAAATGGTCAGCGATTTATGTTATCTGATAATAATCCAGAGATGCCATATACTGCAGGAGATAACATCACAGTAGCCTTGATTACAGATGATGCAGAAACAGCACAAGACTTATTTACAAAACTCTCAAAAGATGCCAAAGCTATTGCTATGGAATTACAAGCAGTACCGTGGTCACCAGCTTATGGTAATCTGACAGATAAGTTTGGCATCAACTGGCAGATCAATGCTGAGGTTGAAGGATACGGTCAAGAATTTTACGCAGAATCATAAAAAAGGTTGGGATTTCCCAACTTTTCATTTCAAATAAATTGAAAGGGATTACAAGAGGTTATGTCACAAAAAATTGGACAAACAGATATCAATGCTTCTAAAATTGCGCTAGGTTGTATGCGTATGGCGAGTTTAGAAGCAAAAAATGTAGATGATGTGATTACTAGGTGTTTAGATCTTGGAATTGATTTTTTTGATCATGCGGATATTTATGGTAAGGGGCAATCAGAACAGGCCTTTGGAGATAGTGTCAAGCGCCTTGGAATCAAGCGAGAAGATATGGTCATTCAATCGAAATGCGGTATTCGAGAGGGCTATTTTGACTTTTCAAAGAAACATATACTAGCATCGGTAGAAGGTATTTTAAAACGCTTAGGGACAGATAATTTGGATATTCTGGTCCTACATCGTCCAGATGCTTTGATGGATGTAGAAGAAGTAGCAGATGCCTTCTATGAGTTGAGAAAATCAGGAAAAGTCCGTTATTTTGGTGTTAGCAACCAAAACCGCTATCAAATGGAACTGTTAGAAGCTTATCTAGAACAGCCTTTGGCGGTCAATCAAGTGCAATTTTCTCCAGCACATACCCCTATGATTGACGCTGGATTAAATGTTAATATGGTTGATCGTCCCGCTTATGATAGAGATAATGGGATTTTAGACTATTGCCAGTTGAAAAAAATAACCCCACAAGCTTGGTCTCCTTTTCAAATTGATTTAGGACGAGGAATTTTTATGGGGCATCCTGATTATCAAGATTTGACACGCACCATTGAGGAACTTGCAGGTCAATATGGTGTTTCGCATGAAGCGATTATTATAGCTTGGATTTTACGTCATCCAGCAAAAATTCAAGCTATTGTAGGTTCAATGAACCCTGTTCGTTTAGAAAAAATTGTTGCTGCAAAACAAATTGAATTAAGTAGGGAAGACTGGTATCGTATTTATCGTAGTGCAGGTAATCGTCTGCCTTAATATAAAAAGGTTTGTGTAAGCACAAACCTTTTTATATTATCCTTCAATGTATTCTTTTAACTCCTGCCCTTTTAGACCAGCATTTAGAGCGATGAGTAATTTGATGCGAGCCTTTTGAGCGTTTAGTTCTTTTACAAACATGACACCTTTTTTAGCGAGTTGTACTCCCCCGCCATCATAAGCATAGACAGGCTCAGCAATACCATTAAAGCAACGCGACACTAGCACAACAGGGATATTATTAGTCATCAATTGTTCTAAGGCAAGTGCTGCTTGAGGAGGGATATTTCCAGCCCCCAGTGCTTCGATCACAATGCCATCCACACTGTCAGGAGATAGTAAGCTGATAATGCCATCTCCCATACCAGCGTAAGCTTTGATAATAGGAACGGTACCAGAGATGGTCTCAAGTTCAAAACGTACACGGGGTTCTGCCGTTTTAAAGTAAAGGATATCATTTTTCATGATGATGCCTAAGGGACCATGTGTCGGAGTTTGGAAAGTGGAGACGTTAGTTGTATGGGTTTTGGTCACATATTTGGCAGCATGGATCTCGTCATTCATGACGACCAAGACCCCTTTATCTTTACTTTTTTCATGGCTGGCAACTCGTAAAGCAGAAAGGTAGTTATAGATGCCATCACTACCTAGTTCATTGGAGCTACGCATGGCTCCTGTCAAAACAACAGGTATATCAGGAAGTGCCATTGTATCTAAAAAATACGCTGTTTCTTCTAGGGTATCTGTTCCATGGGTAATGACGACGCCATCATATTGTCCAGCTGTTTCCTTGATTTTTTGATAAAGTGCCATCATATGTGTCATAGTGATATGAGGACTGGGGACATTTAGAAAGTCTAAAACATCAAGGCTGACTTGTTTTAAATCTAGTCCAACTTGGGTCATCGGATTTACTGTATCAGGAACAACGTTTCCTTCTTGATCAGCATGCATGGAGATGGTACCTCCTGTGTGGAGGACAAGGATTTTTTTCATTGTCATTCTATTTCTCTCTTAAAATGTGTTATACTATATTTTAACATAAAGAAGAGGAAGAAGAAGGACTATAATTTGGCAATTAAAGCAGTTTTTTTTGATATTGATGGCACGCTCTTGACGGATATGAAGACTGTTTCCAAATCGACACAAGAAGCGATAAAATCAATGAAAAAACAAGGCATTTTGGTCGGTGTGGCGACTGGTCGTGGTCCTAGTTTTATCAATCGCTTTATGGAAAATTTAGAGTTAGATTTTGCAGTTAGTTATAATGGTCAATTTATTTTCACACGTGATCAGATTCTTTATCAAAATCAGCTTCCTAAATCAACTATCTATAAAGTGATCAAGTATGCAGGAGACAAGCGTCGAGAAATTTCTCTTGGAACGGCATCTGGTCTAGTTGGATCTAATATCATCAATATGGGGACGAGTCGTTTTGGTCAAATTGTTAGTCGTATTGTTCCAAAGCGATTGACAAAAACAGTTGAGCGCTCTTTTAAGCATTTGATTCGTCGCTTTATTCCTCAGAATCGTGCCAATCTTCTCACGATTATGCGTGAGCCTATTTTTCAAATCGTTCTTGTGGCAACAGCAGGAGAAACAGATAAAATCCAAGAGAAATTTCCACAACTCAAGATAACTCGCAGTAGTCCTTACTCTGCTGATTTAATTGCTAAAGGGCAATCTAAATTGGTTGGTATTGAGAGAGTTGGTCGTATTTTTGGCTTTGACTTAGATGAGGTTATGGCTTTTGGAGATTCAGATAATGACAAAGAGATGTTGATGGGTGTTGGTGTTGGTGTTGCAATGGGAAATGCGACGGAGGAGTTAGCAGCAATCGCCACTTATCGCACGAGTAGCAATAATCACGATGGCATTGCTAAAGCTTTGTCACATTATGGTTTGATTCATATTGAAACAGACCGCACGTTTACCAGTAGCGATGATAATTTTAATAAGGTAAAAGATTTTCATCAGCTGATGGATGGTGAGACCTGTGAGACACCAAGGACCTATGGTCTTATAGAAGCAGGGCATCGGGCAGATTTTAAAGTTGAGGAAATTGTCGAGTTTTTATATGCGGCATCAAATGCTGACCAAGAGGAGTTTACTCAAGCTATTGCAAATCTTCATCTTGCAATTGATAAGGCAGTCAAAAAGGTGCAAAACAAACCTCATCCAGAAAGTCCTCTTGTTGGAGAAGTGGATGCCCTAGTAGATCTACTTTACTTGACTTATGGTTCTTTTGTTTTAATGGGAGTTGATCCTAAGCCACTTTTTGATACTGTTCATGAAGCTAATATGGGCAAAATTTTCCCAGATGGTCAAGCTCATTTTGATCCTGTGACACATAAAATTTTAAAACCGGATGATTGGGAAGAACGCTTTGCCCCTGAACCAGCTCTTAAGCGAGAGTTAAATCGCCAAATTCAAAAATCCTTAATCCGAAAAGCCAGTCGTTAATCTATTTTGCGTAGGAAATTTCCTGCGTAAAATTTTTCTTGACTTATGCAAGCGTTTGCGATAAAATAAAATCAAATTAAAATAAGGGAGAAAACCTATGACAACCCTCAATCTTAATAAAGTTTACAAAAAGTATCCAAATGCAACGTATTACTCTGTTGAAGATTTCAATCTTGATATTAAAGACAAAGAGTTTATTGTCTTTGTTGGCCCATCTGGTTGTGGTAAATCAACGACTCTTCGTATGATTGCAGGACTTGAGGACATTACCGAAGGTGAGTTTTATATTGATGGTAAACTCATGAATGACCAAGCGCCGAAAGATCGTGATATCGCTATGGTCTTCCAAAACTATGCCCTCTATCCACACATGAGTGTTTATGAAAATATGGCATTTGGCCTAAAACTACGTAAGTACTCCAAAGATGAAATTGATAAGCGTGTCAAAGAGGCAGCTGAAATTCTTGGTTTGACAGAATTTTTACAACGTAAGCCAGCAGATCTATCTGGTGGACAACGTCAACGTGTTGCCATGGGGCGTGCCATTGTTCGTGATGCGAAAGTTTTCTTGATGGATGAGCCATTGTCTAACTTGGATGCCAAATTGCGTGTCTCTATGCGTGCAGAGATCGCTAAGATTCACCGTCGTATTGGGGCGACAACCATCTACGTGACACATGACCAAACAGAAGCAATGACTTTGGCAGATCGCATTGTCATCATGAGTGCCACTAAAAACCCAGATAAATCGGGCTCTATCGGTCGTATTGAGCAAATTGGAACACCGCAAGAACTTTACAATGAACCAGCTAATAAGTTTGTCGCAGGCTTTATTGGAAGCCCAGCTATGAACTTCTTTGAGGTCACGGTTGATAAGGGTGAGATTCGTAGTGATGATGGCTTTAGAATTGCTCTTCCAGCTGGACAGGAAAAAGTCTTAGAAGCAAAAGGTTACCTTGGGAAAAAAGTGATTTTTGGGATTCGTCCAGAAGATATTTCAAGTAAAGAAATCGTTAAAGAAACCTTCCCAAGTGCTAATGTTCAAGCAGAAGTTGTGGTTTCAGAGCTTTTAGGTAGCGAGACCATGCTGTATGTGAAAATTGGTCAAACAGAATTTGCATCACGTGTTGATGCCCGTGACTTCCATGAACCAGGAGAGAGTGTTGATTTGACGTTTAATGTTGCTAAAGGCCACTTCTTTGACCTAGAGACAGAAAAACGTATCACTAATTAAAGCTAAGTTCCATAGAATAGAAGGAAAAAACCAGTTGTTAGCTGATCGTTCAGCTAAGTTTTGGAATGATTTTTGTATCCCTAAATAGTTTTGGGGAGATGCAGTAATAATAAACGATAAGACAACTTGTTCACCAACCTATTTGGGATAAAAAATAAAAAGTGAAATCGATGATTTAATCGGTTTCACTTTTTTAGATTAGAAACTTAAGATAGTAATCTAAAGCTTTAATGTTTAGAAAGTTTTTTCAGGATCACGGACGATAAGCAGATCAACTTTTGCATGACGAAGAATGTATTCTGATGAAGATCCGATAAGCAGGCGTTCAAAAGTATTTAGCCCAGTTGCTCCGACCATGATAAGATCCACCCCTTCACGATCAGGAATTTCAGTAGCTAACAGTGGTTTTGGGTTGCCAAATTCAATAACCTTTTTAACCTTTAACAGTCCTTTTTTATTAGCTTGTTGCTCATAATCATTCAAGACCTCCTTAGCCTCTTGTTCAAGTTTTTCATAAACATAAGCATCAAAAGTGGCAACACTCTGGAGGGCACGAGTATCGATAACATGAGTCAAAAGAAGCTCAGCACCATTTCTGAGAGCGACATTAACCGCTTTTTCAAAAGCAAGCTCAGATTCATAAGAACCGTCAATAGCAACTAGGATACGTTCATATTGATGTGACATAAGTTTGACCTCCTTATCTTTTATGATTTTATTGTACTCCTTTTTTTTAAAAAATGAAAGCGTTTTTACAAAGAAGATGAAAATTTTTTGATGCCAGTGAGAAATTTTCTGTTAGAATAAAGAAAAATGAAGGGAGAAAAAATGATTAGGAAAGTTTTAAGAGATCTTTATCAACATAAATATACCTATATTTTAAAAGCCTTGCTACTACAGCTATTTTTAACCACAATAGGGATTTATATCTTATCAGAGCTCTTTTCGTTGATTTTATTTTTAGGAAATCAGGTCCAACTCAATAAGGATAATCTAGCTGATTTCTTTTTGAATCCTTTAACGTTACTGGGATTTATCCTTTATTTCTTTGCGGTTGCTCTTTTGGTTTATATGGAATTTTCTATTTTAGTAGAGATTATTCGTCAAAAAGATAGTCCAATAAGGGTAACGATTAAGCGGTCTTTGTTTAAAATTAAGCCATTTTTAAGATCCATCTCTGGTTTTCATTTATTTGCCTTTATCGGTTACCTGATCTTAACTGTCCCCGTGGTGCAATATGTGATGGCATCTTCTTTAGTTGAAAAACTTTACATTCCCAAATTTATTACCGATGAGCTCATGAAAAGTAGTCCTACTCGGTATATCATGATGGCAATGGGGATTTTGGTTTTTTATTTGAATATTCGCTTTATTTATACCCTTCCTTTAACAGTGATAAAAGAAGCTCCGTTTTTGTCTAACATGAAAGAAAGTTGGCAACTCACTAAAAAGAAAACATTTACGATTTTATGGCAGCTAGCTGTCATTGAATCGGTCATTTTAGTGACCTTATTTAGTATTGCTTTGCTGATTATAACGGGCTTAAATTATATTGATAGTAGTGAAAAACATCTGATATTACAAACAATCTTTTTAAGCTTTTCATGGGGAGTGCTGTATTCGGCCTCATTGTTATCTAAGTTATCTTCTATTTCTTATCTTTTATCCAGTATCCATGAAGATAAAAGTCCTTATCTTCTTTCTGTTCCAAAGGCTAGAAAGAAAAAAAGACTCCTAGCTTTAATGACCTTGGTCACTGCTATGGGACTAGTCACGATGGCTTGGAATTGGGAGCGTTTTAGTGGCGCAGCTTTTAATAAAAATATTAAAACAATTGCACATAGAGGATACGTGTCAAAGGGTGTGGAAAATTCGATTGAAGCACTTGAAGGAGCTGCTAAACAAGGTGTGGACTATGTTGAGATGGATATTCTATTAACCAAGGATCATCACTTTGTGGTTATTCATGACAATAATCTCAGTCGTCTCGCTGGGGTTGATAAAAATGTTAGTGATCTCAAAGCAAGTGAGGTTGTAGGACTTGGGATTCATCAAGATGGTCACCAGAGTACAATTTCTTCTTTTGAAGATTATGTCGCAAGGGCAAAAGAGCTAGGTGTCAAATTGTTAGTTGAGTTGAAACCACATGGGTCAGAGCCAGATAACTATGCCCAGTTATTTGTAGATAAGATGAAAGAGTTGGGTGTTGAAAAAGATTATCAAGCTATGTCGCTAGATTTATCAGTGATGGAAAAAATAGAACGATTGGCACCAGAGATACAGACAGGTTATGTCATTCCTTTACAGATTGGAAATTTTGATAAAAATAAGGTTGATTTTTGGGTTATTGAAGATTTTTCATATCGCGAACGTTTGGCTTTAGAAGCTAAGTATCTAAAAAAATCGCTCTATGTTTGGACGGTAAATGATGAGGATCAAATCGAAAAATATCTAAACAGCTCAGTCAATGGTATGATTACGGATTATCCTAATTTAGTTAAGGAAGCTAAGAAGTCTCTGGAGGAGAATGATTCATATATGATGCGCTTTTTAAGTCTTCTTAGTTGAAAAATATATTTAGTTCACCTTTTTATAAATTTAGTTTATAATTTTAACTAGTAGAAAAATTGAGGTATGATTATGAAATATTTTGATAAATCATCGAAATTAGAGCATGTTGCTTATGATATTCGTGGACCAGTATTAGATGAAGCCATGCGTATGCGAGCTAATGGGGAGAAGATTCTGCGTCTAAACACTGGTAACCCAGCAGAATTTGGTTTCACAGCTCCTGATGAAGTGATTCGAGACCTTATTATGAATGCGCGTGACAGTGAAGGCTATTCAGATAGTAAAGGGATTTTTAGTGCTCGAAAAGCCATTATGCAATATTGTCAGCTAAAAAATATTCCAGATGTTGACGTTGAAGATATTTACATCGGAAATGGTGTCAGTGAGCTGATTACGATGAGTATGCAGGCTTTATTAGATAATGGAGATGAGGTTTTGGTTCCTATGCCAGACTATCCTCTTTGGACGGCAGCGGTCAGTCTTGCTGGTGGTCATGCGGTGCATTATATCTGTGATGAGCAGGCAGAGTGGAACCCTGATATAGATGACATTAAGTCTAAGATCACATCAAATACTAAGGCTATTGTTCTCATCAATCCTAATAATCCAACAGGTGCCCTTTATCCAAAAGATATTTTAGAGCAGATTATTGAGATAGCTCGTCAACATGACTTGATTATTTATTCAGATGAGATTTATGACCGCATGGTCTTTGATGGGGCAACGCATATTCCTATCGCGAGTCTAGCACCAGATTTATTTGTGGTCACGATGAATGGGCTATCAAAATCACACCGTATTTGTGGCTTCCGTGTAGGGTGGATGGTTTTATCTGGTCCTAAAGAACATGTCAAAGGCTATATTGAAGGTCTAAATATGTTATCAAATATGCGTCTTTGTTCAAATGTTTTGGCGCAACAGGTGGTTCAGACTTCTCTTGGTGGCTATCAGTCAGTAGATGAGCTGTTAATACCTGGGGGGCGTCTTTATGAGCAACGTGAGTTTATCACTAAAGCCATCCAAGATATCCCTGGTTTGTCAGCTGTTAAGCCTAAGGCGGGTTTATATATCTTCCCTAAAATTGACACAACCATGTATAATATCACGGATGATGAACAGTTTGTCCTGAATTTCTTGAAGCAAGAAAAAGTCATGTTAGTTCATGGACGAGGTTTTAACTGGAAGGATCCAGATCATTTCCGTATTGTTTATCTACCACGAGTGGAAGAATTGGCAGAAATACAGGAAAAAATGGAGCGTTTCCTTCGTCAATACCGTCGTTAAAAAACAGAAATTATTAAATTAAAATAATGTAGGGAATTTTCTGATAATTGTTTGCAATTTAAGGAGAGCTTTGTTATAATTTGGGAGAATGATCAAAGAAAGAGTAAAAAATGGCAAATTTATTATCAAAAACAAGAAAAATAACATCGATTTTACAACGCTCAGTCGATAGTCTGCAAGGAGAGTTACCATACAATATTATGGCTGATCAACTTGCTAATATTATTGATTGTAACGCTTGTATTATCAATGGTGGCGGTGTTTTACTTGGTTACGCAATGAAGTACAAGACCAATACCGATCGTGTCGAAGAATTTTTTGAAACTAAGAAATTTCCTGAAACTTATGTTAAATCGGTGAGTCGTGTCTATGACACTGAGGCGAATCTTCCTATTGACAGCGATTTAACAATTTTCCCTGTGGAGTCTAAGGATATCTATCCTGATGGCTTGACGACTATTGCCCCTATTTATGGTGGAGGGATGCGTCTAGGGACACTGATTATTTGGCGTAATGATAAAGAGTTTAACGATGATGATCTTATCCTGGTTGAGATTGCCTCAACAGTAGTTGGTTTACAACTGCTTAATCTTCAAACTGAGAATTTAGAAGAAACCATTCGTAAGCAAACAGCTGTTAATATGGCGATTAACACCCTTTCTTATTCAGAAATGAAAGCTGTTGCAGCGATTTTGGGTGAATTAAACGGAACAGAAGGGCGCTTGACGGCATCTGTTATTGCAGATCGTATTGGCATTACTCGTTCTGTTATTGTTAATGCTCTTCGTAAGCTAGAGAGTGCAGGGATTATTGAGAGTCGCTCTTTAGGAATGAAGGGGACCTATCTAAAAGTCATTAACGAAGGCATTTTTGATAAGATTAAGGATTACGAATAGGCTATGGTAAAAGCTTTAATTTCAATTGATTACACCTATGATTTTGTGGCTGATGACGGTAAATTAACAGCAGGAGAGCCTGCTCAAGCGATTTCAGAGGCTATTTATCAAGTCACTCGGGCCGCTTACGAGGCAGGAGATTATATCTTTTTTGCGATTGACGGTCATGATGAGGGGGATAAATTTCATCCAGAAACCAATCTTTTCCCTCCACATAATATTATAGGAACTAACGGTCGTACCCTTTATGGGAAATTGTCGGATTTTTATCAAGAACATCACTCAGATAGCCGTGTTTTTTGGATGGATAAGCGCCATTATTCAGCATTTTCAGGGACTGATTTGGATATTCGTTTACGTGAGCGCCGTGTTGATACCCTTGTGTTAACAGGGGTGTTGACAGATATTTGTGTTTTACACACAGCTATTGATGCTTATAATTTAGGTTATAAGATTGAAATTCCAGAAAAAGCTGTTGCCAGTCTGACAAAAGAAAATCACGATTGGGCTTTGGCGCATTTTCAACAGGTTCTAGGTGCTAGGATCATCAAATAAAGAGTTGGTTTATCCCAGCTCTTTTTACATTTGCTGTGAGTTTAGCAAGAAAAGAAGATAGGTGATTACTTTAAAATGTGGTATAATAAAAAACGATAGACTAATTGGAGGATAAGCTCAAAATGAAAATTTCTGAAGCAGAAGTTCGTCACGTTGCTCAGTTGTCAAAACTGTCTTTTAGTGACGAAGAAACCGCAGAGTTTGCGACAACTCTAAGTAAAATTGTTGATATGGTTGAGCTCTTAAACGAAGTGGATACAACAGGTGTCGCGGTTACAACAACCATGGCAGATCGAAAAAATGTCTTGCGTGAAGATGTGGCTCAAAAAGGGGATGACCGCTCAGAGCTCTTTAAAAATGTTCCAGAATCACAAGATAACTTTATTAAAGTTCCAGCCATTTTGGATGGGGGAGGAGATGCTTAATGACATTTAATCATAAGACTATTGAAGAATTACATGATCTTCTGGTGAAAAAAGAAATCTCAGCCCTTGAGTTAACCAAGGCAACGCTTGAAGATATTAAAAGCCGTGAAGATGCTGTAGGAAGTTTTATTACAATTGCTGAAGAAGCAGCGCTTGCTCAGGCAGCGCGTGTTGATGAAAAAGGAATTGATGCTGATAATCTTCTGTCAGGTATTCCTTTAGCGGTTAAAGATAATATTTCAACTAAAGGGATTTTAACAACAGCTGCTTCAAAAATGTTATACAACTACGAACCAATCTTTGATGCAACAGCAGTGGCACAAGCCTATGCCAAGGATATGGTGGTGATTGGTAAGACGAACATGGACGAGTTTGCCATGGGAGGATCAGGTGAGACCTCTTATTATGGTGCTACTAAAAATGCTTGGGACCAAACGAAAGTTCCAGGTGGGTCATCAAGTGGTTCTGCAGCAGCAGTTGCATCTGGTCAGGTTCGCTTATCACTTGGTTCAGATACAGGTGGTTCTATTCGTCAACCTGCAGCTTTTAATGGGATTGTTGGGTTAAAACCAACTTATGGAACCGTTTCGCGCTTTGGCTTGATTGCCTTTGGTTCTTCACTTGACCAGATTGGTCCATTTTCACAAACAGTAAAAGAAAATGCCCAACTTTTAAATGTTATTTCAGGTCACGATGCTAAAGACTCCACCTCTACAGTCAATGAGATTGCAGATTTTACAAGTAAGATTGGTCAAGAAATCAAAGGAATGAAGATTGCTCTCCCTAAAGAATATATAGGTGAAGGAATTGACCCAGCAGTTAAGGATACTATCTTAAAAGCAGCCAAGCATTTTGAGTCACTAGGCGCTGTAGTAGAAGAGGTTAGCCTACCACATTCTAAATATGGTGTGGCAGTTTATTACATCATCGCATCATCAGAAGCTTCTTCTAACTTGCAACGTTTTGATGGGATTCGCTATGGTTTCCGCGCAGACGATGCTAAGAATTTAGAAGAGATTTATGTGAAAACACGTAGCCAAGGATTCGGTGAGGAAGTGAAGCGTCGTATTATGCTAGGAACTTTTAGTTTGTCATCTGGTTATTATGATGCTTATTTCAAAAAAGCAGGTCAAGTCCGTAGCTTGATTATTCAAGATTTTGAAAAAGTCTTTGCAGACTATGATTTGATTTTAGGTCCGACAGCTCCGACAGTTGCTTTTGGTCTTGACACCTTGAATCATGACCCAGTAGCTATGTACTTAGCAGATTTATTAACAATCCCAGTTAACCTTGCAGGTCTTCCAGGAATTTCCATTCCAGCTGGTTTTGTAGAGGGCTTACCTGTAGGATTACAACTGATTGGTCCAAAATATTCAGAAGAAACCATCTATCAAGCGGCATCAGCGTTTGAAGCGACAACTGATTACCATAAACAACAACCAGTGATTTTTGGAGGTGACAAGTAAATGAACTTTGAAACTGTCATTGGACTTGAGGTCCATGTTGAGTTAAACACCAATTCTAAGATTTTCTCACCTTCTTCTGCTCATTTTGGTGAGGACCCAAATGCCAATACCAATGTGATTGACTGGTCCTTCCCAGGAGTTCTTCCTGTTCTTAATAAAGGGGTTGTTGATGCGGGGATTAAGGCTGCCTTGGCTTTAAATATGGCTATCCACAAGGAAATGCATTTTGACCGTAAAAACTATTTCTACCCTGATAACCCTAAAGCTTATCAGATTTCTCAGTTTGATGAGCCGATTGGTTATAATGGTTGGATTGAGATAGAACTAGAAGATGGCTCAACTAAGAAAATTCGTATCGAGCGTGCGCATTTAGAAGAGGATGCAGGAAAGAACACTCACGGTACAGATGGTTATTCCTATGTGGATCTCAACCGTCAAGGTGTGCCATTGATTGAGATTGTATCAGAAGCAGATATGCGTTCGCCTGAGGAAGCTTATGCTTACTTGACAGCTCTTAAGGAAATTATTCAGTACACAGGAATTTCAGATGTTAAGATGGAAGAAGGGTCCATGCGTGTGGATGCCAATATTTCTCTTCGTCCTTATGGTCAAGAAGCTTTTGGAACTAAGACAGAAATTAAAAACTTGAACTCCTTTAACTATGTGAAAAAAGGGCTCCAACATGAAGTAGAACGTCAAGCGAAGATTTTACGATCAGGTGGTCAAATCCAGCAGGAAACCCGTCGTTATGATGAAGCTACTGGTGAGACGATTCTCATGCGAGTTAAGGAAGGATCATCAGACTACCGCTATTTCCCAGAACCAGATCTTCCTCTTTATGAGATTGATGATGCTTGGATTGAAGAAATTCGTGAAACGTTACCTGAATTTCCAAAAGAACGTCGTGCTAACTACGTGGAAAACTTGGGCTTGACAGCCTATGATGCAGGTCAATTAACTTCTACCAAGGCTCTGTCTGACTTCTTTGAAGCAGCAGTGGCAGTAGGTGGCGATGCTAAACAAGTTTCCAACTGGCTGCAAGGAGAGGTGGCTCAGTTCTTAAATGCTGAAGGAAAAACTTTAGCTACGATTTCTTTGACTCCTGAAAACTTAGTAGAAATGATTAGCTTGATTGCTGATGGTACGATTTCTTCTAAAATTGCTAAAAAAGTCTTTGTACATTTGGCAAAAAATGGAGGGTCAGCGCGTGATTATGTTGAAAAAGCTGGTTTAGTACAGATTTCAGATCCAGCAGTTTTGATTCCAATTATCCATCAAGTCTTCGCAGACAATGAAGCAGCGGTAGCCGACTTCAAGTCAGGTAAACGCAATGCTGATAAAGCTTTTACAGGTTTCTTGATGAAAGCAACTAAAGGTCAAGCTAACCCACAAGTAGCTCAAAAATTATTAGCAGCAGAATTGGCGAAGTTATTGGATTAATCTAAAAAAGCTATTTCCTAAAAATAGGAAGTGGCTTTTTAACTCTTTAAATGAAAATAGGAAAAGGAAAATAATAATGGATAGTAAATTAAAAGGTAGTCTTTTAACCGTAATGGCGGCAATTTCGTGGGGACTATCAGGTGTGAGTGGTCAGTACTTGATGGAGCAAGGTGTCCATGTCAATGTGGTGACCTCGATCAGACTTCTCATTGCAGGGATTTTATTAACGGGATTTGTGGCGTTGAGAGATTACAAGATTCCTATCCAGATGTTTTTGGATAAAAAGACCTTGCTGATGGTCTTTATTTTTAGTTTAGCTGGTCTGGTATTAAATCAGTATGCTTATTTACAAGCTATTCATCATACCAATGCAGGAACAGCTACAGTTTTACAATATACGACACCTGTTTTAATTTTAATTTACATGTCGATAAAAACTAGGGTTATGCCTAGTGTGATTGAAGTCCTATCTATTGTTTTGGCTACTTTAGGAACCTTTATTATTGCAACACACGGCTCTTTTGCTAGTTTATCCTTAACACCAAAGGGCTTATTTTGGGGGATTTTTTCTGCTTTCACTTATGCAGCTTATATTTTAATTCCAGTAGAGATGATTAAGCGATGGGGAAGTCTTCCAGTTATTGGCTTGGGGATGCTATTTGGCGGAATGCTATTCCCAATTGGTGTAGGAGTTTGGCGCTATGATGCTCATTTGACACCTGATAATCTTTTAGCATACTTTGGAATTGTTGGAATCGGAACCATTGTAGCCTATACTCTATTTTTAAAAGGTGTTAGCATGATTGGGGCTGTAAAAGGAAGCTTATTAGCAGCTATTGAACCAATTGTTGCGGTATTTTTTTCAGTTATTTTGATGCACGAGAAGTTTTATCTTATTGACCTCGTTGGAATGTTGTTGATTCTCCTAGCAGTAATTTCAATTACTTTGAAAGATATGATCATTGAAAAAAGAAAAAGCTTAAAAACATTTAATCTAAAGAATCGGTCATAAAAACTCTTGTGATATTTATGTGAAAAAGATAACAAGACTGAAGGAAGTCTTGTTTTTTACTACCGTTAGAAAGAAAATAGACTGAAAAATCTAATGAGTGATGAAGAAGATAGGAATTTAACAGGATTGTAATATATAGAGATATTGACGAAATAACAAAATATAGATAAAATAGTAATATTATCTAATCAAAATTCTAAAAGCTAAAGTCGTCATTATGGGGATTGATTTTAAAAAAAGTTAAAATCTGAGACAATTGAAGATTTTAAAAAAAGTTAAAATCTGAGACAATTGAAGATTAAAAACTTTAGTAATAAAAGCTGGCTGGTAATGTTTTAGATAATAAAAATATTATAATTTTAAGGGGAGGAAATTAACCTCTATGGGAAATAAGAGATTACGCAAAGACTATACGGAATCGTCGCGTAAGAGCCGTGTTAAGATGCACAAATCTGGGAAACACTGGGTTCGTACAGTTATGTCACAGATTAATCTTGTTCGCCTGTTTAAAGGTGGTTCAGGTCAACATGAGGTTAAGGTTGAACGTCTAGAAAAAGAGGTAACGGACTACTCTGTTCCGACAGCTCTTTTACGTGGTCTAGCCTCAGCAGGTGCCTTGGCTGGTGGTACTATGGTGGCTGAGAATGCTTTTGCAGAAGAAACTGCTATTGCCTCAGAGACTAGCACGAGTACCTTGGCAACTACTGATACGGTAGCCTTATCTGACACAACAGTATCTTCAACAGATACAGCATCAGCAACAACTGCTACGACAACAGAAGCAGCTGACACCACAAGTGCATCTACTTCAGCTTCAACAAGCTTGTCTATTTTTGCGTCAGAGTCAACGAGCATTTCCTTATCTGATTCGGCATCTGCATCAACATCGGTGTCGCTTTCAGAAAGTGCCTCGGCTTCAACCTCAACATCTATTAGTGAATCTGTCTCAGAATCCGTTTCTGAGTCTCTTTCAGAGAGCACATCAAGCTCAGAGTCAGCGTCAAGTTCTGAGTCTGTTTCTACCCTATTAAGTGAGGCAAGCTCTGAAGCAGCAAGTTCAAGTAGCTCTGAAGCAGCAAGTTCAAGTAGCGCTGATACTAGCAGCTCAAGTAGTTCGACAGACGCTCGTGAAGTCTTAGAACAAGTGACTTCAGAAGCTGAGATCCTGGTTCAGATTGCCAATGGTCAAACGACTCCTAGTCAAGAGTTGACAGATGCGGTAGCAGTTAGCACCAAAGATATTGCAGCAGCTAAGCTAATTTTGGGCAATACTGAAGCGACAGCAGAAGAGATTCAAACAGTGGTTGACTCTGTTCAAAACAGTAGCCAAGCACTTGGTGCTTTACTTATCAAAGATGATGAAGATGGCATCATTACATTTGCGCTTGATACAACAACGACAGCTACAGTAACAAAAGTTGGTGAAGGTTATGGTGTTTTAGTTGACACGCTTTCAACAGCTTCACCATCAATGGATGATGCTAACGGTGCTGCTATTTCAGATCCAACAAATAGCACAAGCTTTACGCCTTCATCAGAATCCGAAAGATTTACCTTTAACTATTCAAAATTCAACTGGTTTGGCGATCAATTAACGGATCAAACAATTAAAGAAAATTATTATTTCCGATATTCGTTAGATT
The DNA here is from genome assembly GCF_053203725.1 of Streptococcus porcorum. Lineage (NCBI taxonomy): Bacteria > Bacillati > Bacillota > Bacilli > Lactobacillales > Streptococcaceae > Streptococcus > Streptococcus porcorum. The sequence goes on from NZ_JBRUDG010000022.1 coordinate 25,710, forward strand.
ATGATACAACAACAACGACAACTTATGTTGAACTAGTTAATAAGACGACAAATACAGTAGTTGAAAGTCATACTTTGGATAAGGGTGATACAGCAACATTCACTTACTTCCAAAGCTACTCAGGTGCTAATAACCTGCCTCTAACTATTACTTATGGTGACAGTACTTCATCGAGTACAACGGCAGGAGAGCTCCAATTACAGTATAACGGTGGAACACTTACTAACACCCTAGTACCAACCTATCAAGAATATACAACTTACTATAAGACAACTGATGGTGCAACGATAGCAACCTACACTATTAAAGGTATTGGTGGACAAATGGCTACGCCATCTGCTAAACGTGATTTTGTAGGCTATGACTATGCAAGTACAACCGGTGGTGCTCCGGTACGCCTTTATTCTCCAGGAACGATTTATAATGATGGTGCGATTTCAACATTGTATCTTAAACGTCTGGCAGAAGTAGTAGATGAGAATGGTAGCCTTGTTAAGACTATTTGGATAAAAGATCCGGCTTACACTGGAACCGTTGATTATAACTCGGCTGACACAACAGGCTTTACCAAAGTCATGGAAACGTCTGTTATGGCTCCCGGAACAGCGAATACAAGTCTTGTTGTTCCTGTGACAGGTTTTATCTCAGCTGAAGAATCTGCTTTGGCTACCGCAAATGCTCAAGCTGGTAAAACTGGTAATGATATCTTCTCTGTTATCTATGAAGATAACTATCAAACCATCCGTATCGGTTTTGACGGTTATGCCAAGGCGGCGAAAAGTTATCCTGTAAGTATGTTAGTGCAGATTATCCTGAAACCAGGTCACCCGGATTATCAAACATTTACAGGGACATTAAACCCAAACTCTAAAGGGACAACGGTAAACTTAGTCAACGGTTTGAATTCAACTACCGTTAACGAAACAACTCATTGGTATACAGTTGATACATCTGAGTCAGAGTCGCTTTCTAACTCTAACTCAAATTCCTTGTCTGAATCTGAATCAACATCAAATTCTGAATCAACATCAAATTCAGAATCTATCTCAAACTCTGAGTCACTGTCTAATTCTGAATCAACTTCAAATTCAGAATCACTTTCAAATTCGATTTCCGAATCTGTTAGAGAATCAGTATCCGAGTCTATTTCAGAATCAGTAAAAGAGTCAGTTTCTGAATCAATTTCAGAATCAGTAAAAGAGTCAGTTTCTGAATCAATCTCAGAATCAGTAAAAGAGTCAGTTTCTGAGTCTGTCTCCGAATCAGTAAAAGAGTCAGTTTCAGAATCAATTTCAGAATCAGTAAAAGAGTCAGTTTCTGAATCAATCTCAGAATCAGTTTCTGAGTCAGTATCAGAATCTGTATCTGAATCAGTATCAGAGTCAATCAGCGAATCAGTATCAGAGTCAGTTTCTGAATCCGTTTCAGAGTCAGTATCAGAATCAATCTCTGAGTCCGTTTCAGAGTCAGTATCAGAATCAATTTCTGAATCTATCTCAGAATCAGTATCAGAGTCAGTATCAGAATCCATTTCTGAATCAGTATCAGAGTCAGTATCAGAATCCATTTCTGAATCCGTTTCTGAGTCAATCTCAGAATCAGTATCAGAATCAATCTCTGAGTCAATCTCCGAGTCAGTATCAGAATCAATCTCTGAGTCAGTATCAGAATCAATTTCTGAATCAGTATCAGAGTCAATCTCTGAGTCCGTTTCTGAATCAATCTCAGAATCTGTATCAGAGTCAATCTCTGAGTCAGTATCAGAATCAGTATCTGAATCCGTTTCAGAGTCAATCTCTGAGTCAGTATCAGAATCAGTATCAGAATCAATTTCTGAATCAGTAAGCGAGTCAGTATCTGAATCAGTATCAGAGTCAATCTCTGAGTCAGTATCAGAATCAATTTCAGAGTCAATCTCTGAGTCAGTATCAGAATCAATTTCTGAATCTATCTCAGAATCAGTATCAGAGTCAGTATCAGAATCAATCTCTGAGTCCGTATCTGAATCAGTCAGCGAATCAGTCTCTGAATCCGTTTCAGAGTCAATCTCTGAGTCCGTTTCTGAATCAATCTCTGAATCAATCAGCGAATCCGTCTCTGAGTCAATCTCCGAGTCAGTATCAGAATCAATCTCTGAGTCCGTTTCTGAGTCAGTATCAGAATCAATTTCTGAATCTATCTCAGAGTCAGTATCAGAATCAATTTCAGAATCAGTATCCGAGTCAGTCTCAGAATCAATCTCAGAATCAGTATCCGAGTCCGTTTCCGAGTCCGTATCAGAGTCAATCTCAGAATCCGTATCTGAATCAGTAAGCGAGTCAGTGTCTGAATCCGTTTCAGAATCCGTATCAGAGTCAATCTCAGAATCAGTATCCGAGTCCGTATCAGAGTCAATCTCAGAGTCAGTATCTGAATCAGTAAGCGAGTCAGTGTCTGAATCCGTTTCAGAATCAATCTCAGAATCTGTGTCTGAGTCAGTAAGTGAGT
>NZ_JBRUDG010000023.1:0-28000 GCF_053203725.1 Streptococcus porcorum
CATATGAACCCTTTCTAATGTGAGTTTCGTCGCTTTTCATTATAGGTCATATGGGACCTTTTTCTATATTCAAAAAGGCTCCATAATTTCCACGGTGTTCTTACCCACTACAGAAATTATAGAGCCTGTTTAGCAAAGTAGTTTCTACTGACTACAGTTTTAGGCTTGTTTTAAAGCTACAAAAAGAGAAGACCAAGTGGTCTTCTCTAGATAGTTAGTATCCATCTAACTCGTTAATTAAGTATCAGTTGTCCTACTAATTCGGTAAGGTTATTAATTATTTTTTTTGCTTTTGATTGATCGATGCCAAAATGGATATCTTTAATGGCATAAACATCAATCTGAGCATTGACTGCAGCTGAAATCCCTTTTTCACTATCTTCAATAATTAGACACTCCTCTTTTTTCACTCCTAATAGTTTTGCGGCAGTATTGTAGATTTCAGGGTTAGGTTTAGTTTCTGGGAATTCTTCACCGGATAAAATAATATCAAAATAATCGGTTAAGTGTGTCTCAGACAGGGCTTTTAAGATGTCATATTTACTTGAGCTAGAGGCCAATCCGATCTTGTATCCTTCTGTGTGAGCCCAGTGTAAAGTCTGTCTAACATCGTTAAAAATAAGATAACGGTATGGAAGGGGATGTTTCTTTTTGTAATCAATGTATTCTTTTTGAAGGGCATCGATATTCCACTTGTCGTAATCATCGCGTAAAATATGTTGCCAAACTTGTTGCATGTTACCACCGATAAAAAAGGTTGGTGGAAGATGTATAATACTAATTCCTTTTTGGTCAAGAAATTCTTTCCTACGGTCGTAGTAAAATTTCTCAGTATCAAATAAAACACCATCCATGTCAAAAATAATTGCTTTATAAGTCATATTTTTATTTTAACACAAATTATCATCTTTATAAAGAAAAGCCAGCTCAAATAAAACAGGAGTGGTGTTATGGCTTTACTGAAGAAAAGTGAAAGTGTCGGAGGTATAGAAAAATACTTGCTGACATATTGTCAGAATTTTGCTATAATTTACATATTATTTATTTTAGGAGTGCTTATGAAAGTTGTGAAATTTGGAGGTAGTTCTTTAGCCTCTGCGACTCAATTGCAAAAGGTATTAGATATTGTTCAATCTGATTCTGATCGTCGTTTTATTGTGGTTTCTGCGCCTGGAAAGCGTTCTCTTGAGGACACTAAAGTGACTGATGCCTTAATCAAGTATTATAAAGCTTATACATCCGAAAAAGATGTCACAGAACATCAAGAATGGATTATTAAACGTTATCAGTCTATTATTGATGAATTAGATTTAGGGGCTAAGATTTTAGAGAAAATTTCAACTGCGATTATTGAATTGGCTAGTTTGCCTATTGAACATAACGATTTTTTGTATGATGCTTTCTTAGCCGCAGGAGAAGATAATAATGCAAAATTGATTGCAGAATATTTTAAGAAAAATGGTTTATCAGCTAAATATGTTCATCCTAGACAAGCTGGCCTATTTGTTACCAGTGAGCCTGGAAATGCACGTATCTTACCATCGAGCTATGATAAACTAGAGGAATTAATTGATAGTGATGAGATTTTAGTCATTCCTGGTTTCTTTGGTGTTACAATTGATGATCAAATTTGTACATTTTCTAGAGGTGGATCTGACATCACTGGCTCAATTGTTGCTGCAGGTGTCAAAGCCGATCTTTATGAGAATTTTACTGATGTTGATGGTATTTTTGCTGCTCACCCTGGGGTTGTTCACCACCCACACTCAATTCCTGAACTTACCTATCGTGAGATGCGAGAATTGGCTTATGCTGGTTTTTCAGTTTTGCATGATGAAGCCTTGATTCCTGCTTATCGTGGAAAAATTCCTTTGGTTATTAAAAACACGAATAATCCAACCCATCCTGGAACTCGTATTGTATTGGAGCATACTGGAGAAACGATTCCAGTTGTTGGTATTGCTGGTGATGATAAATTTGTTAGTATTAATATTTCTAAGTACTTGATGAACCGTGAAGTTGGTTTTGGTCGTAAAGTACTCCAAATTTTAGAAGAATTGAATATTAGATGGGAGCATATGCCAACAGGTATTGATGATATGTCAATCGTTCTTAGAGAGCGTGAGTTAACGCCGATTAAGGAACAAGAGATTATTTCTAGATTGACTAGAGATCTAGGGGTTGATGAACTTGAAATAGAACATGGTCTGTCTATTATTATGATTGTTGGGGAAAATATGAAGAGTCATATTGGTGTGACAGCAACTGCTACTAAAGCTTTATCAGATAAGCGAATCAATCTTGAGATGATTTCTCAGGGGTCAAGCGAAGTGTCTGTTATGTTTGTGATTAAGACAGAACAGGAAAAGGCGGCTATTAAAGCACTTTATGAAGCATTTTTCAATTAGTAAGCAAAAGAGTAAGTCGTGATACTTACTCTTTTCTTTTGGTTTTGAGGTATAAATATGTGGTATTGAGTGAAAAAATCTTCTAAAAATTTTGAGTAGAAAATCTAGTTCTATCAAGTGATTGACTCTATTAGTTAGATAGATGAAACTAAAATAAGCCTTGATTAAAAAATTTTTTAAGATATAATAGGTCTCAATAGTCGTAACCCTTTTATGACCCACTGGGAGAAATTGATGAACTTTCAAAATTTAATTTATACTGTTAATGACGGTATTGCTAAACTGACCTTCAATCGTCCTTTGGTTTCAAATGGATTTAATATTCCATTTTGTCAAGAAATTTTGGCAGTGCTAGATGAGGTCGAGGGTAATCAGCAAGTTCAACTACTCATTGTGGATGCTGTTGGCAAAGTCTTCTCAGTTGGTGGAGATTTAGCTGAAATGCAAAGAGCTGTGGATGAGGATGATATTGATTCTTTAGTAAAAATTGCAGAATTGGTCAATGTGATTTCATTTCGATTAAAAAAACTGCCAAAGCCCGTCATTATGAGTGTGGATGGTGCAGTAGCTGGAGCGGCCTTTAACATGGTTGTAGCAGCGGATTTTTGTATTGCTTCTGAGAAATCTCGTTTTATTCAAGCTTTTGTGAATGTTGGTTTGGCTCCAGATGCAGGGGGAATTTATTTATTGACACGTTCGATAGGGGTTAATCGTGCAACACAATTAACAATGACAGCAGATCCAGTTACGGCTGAGAAGGCTGTGGAGTATGGTTTTGTTTATCGCATGTGTCCTTCTGAGAAATTAGACAAAACAGTAGAACGTCTTGTAACGAGATTACAGAGAGGATCTTTTAATTCTTATGCTGCTATCAAGCAGATGGTCTGGGAGAGTGAATTTTCACAGTGGGAACATTATACAGACCTTGAGTTAGATCTTCAAAAATCTTTAGCTTTTACAGATGATTTTAAAGAAGGTGTCAGATCCTATACTGAAAAACGCCGTCCAAAATTTGAAGGGAAATAGGTCTAATAGTTTGAAGATAAAATAATTTTATATTTAAATTATAGTCTAAAAGAGCTGATATTATGGGCTTTTGAGCTACTTTTTGGCTGTCAATCTCCTTTATTTTTTTGAAAATATCAGTATTTTACTTGCCAAAATGCATTTCTTTTGATAAACTTTGATAGTCAAAGTTTTATTTTAGGAGGTGTATCATGGACTATCATCAAATTAATAGCTATCTAGTTGATATTTTTAATCGAGTATTGATTGTGGAAGAAAATAGTTTGAGAACTAGTCGATTTAGTGAGGTATCTCTAAAAGAAATGCATACCATTGATATCATTGGTAAAACTGAAAATGTGACACCTAGTGATATTGCTCGTGAATTGATGTTGACACTTGGGACTGTTACGACTAGTTTAAATAAACTGGAGAAAAAGGGTTATATTGAGCGTACCAGGTCAAAAGTTGATCGACGAGTAGTGTACATTACTTTGACTAAAAAAGGCAAGCTTTTGTTCCGATTACATCAAAAATTCCATAAAAATATGGTTGCACAAATTGTGGATGAGATGGATGAAAGTGAAGTCTTGGCTCTTGAGAGAGGGCTAAAAAATCTTCATAGCTTTCTTGAGAGGTTAATGTAATGGTATATACAAAAATCAGTCAAGTAGCACATTATGTTCCCAAGCAGGTGGTAACGAATAATGACTTATCTCAAATCATGGATACGAGTGATGACTGGATAGCCAGTCGTACAGGTATTAGAGAACGTCGTATTTCTTACGATGAAAATACGAGTGATTTAGCCAGTCAAGTAGCACAAAAATTATTAGACAAGGCAAATCTAACACCAGAGGATCTAGATTTTATCATTGTCGCTACCATCACGCCAGATAGCATGATGCCATCAACGGCAGCTCTTGTTCAAGGGAAGATTGGTGCAACACAAGCATTTGCTTTTGATATGACTGCTGCCTGTAGTGGATTTGTTTTTGCTCTTGCAACGGCAGATAAATTTATTCAGTCAGGTCTCTATAAAAAAGGCATTGTAATCGGTGCTGAGGTCTTTTCAAAAAGTTTAGATTGGAATGATAGGTCAACTGCTGTTTTATTCGGAGATGGTGCTGGAGGCGTTCTGCTAGAAGCTAGTGATGATTGTCGCTTCTTAGCGGAATCACTGAATACAGATGGTTCTAGAGGAGGATTGGTATCTGGTCAAAAAGGTTTGATGTCTCCTTTTTCTAGACAAGAGGATGATTTATCGACTCAGTACATCAAAATGGATGGTCGTGCAATCTTTGATTTTGCCATTCGTGATGTTTCAAAAAGTATTTTGATGACCCTGTCTCAGAGTGGTATTGCTCATGAACAAATCGATTACTTTTTGTTACATCAGGCCAATATTCGTATTTTGGATAAAATGGCTAAGAAGATTGGTGTACCGAGAGAAAAGTTCCCTGCTAATTTGATGTCTTATGGTAATACAAGTGCAGCTAGTATTCCTATTTTGTTATCAGAATTGGTAGAAGATGGTACCATTCGCTTGGAAGGGTGTCAAACTGTATTGCTCTCAGGATTTGGTGGAGGCTTGACATGGGGCAATTTAATCGTTAAAATTTAGTTATCATGTGCTAAGCACAAATTTATAAAAATATTTAAGGAGTTTTAAAATGGCAGTATTTGAAAAGGTACAAGAAATTATTGTAGAAGAACTTGGTAAAGAAGCAGAAGAAGTTCAATTAACGACAACTTTTGATGATTTGGATGCGGATTCACTTGATGTCTTCCAAGTAATCTCAGAAATTGAGGATGCTTTTGATATCCAAATTGAAACTGAAGATGGACTTAATACTGTAGGTGACCTTGTTGCTTACGTTGAAGAAAAAACAAAATAATTGAGTAGAGAGTATTCTTTAGGATATTCTCTCTTCTTATAAGTTATAGTTTGATAGTCAAATTATTTAAATCTTAAACTAGAAAGCACAAGAAATGAAAACGCGTATAACAGAATTATTAGGTATTAAATATCCTATCTTCCAAGGTGGTATGGCTTGGGTAGCGGATGGTGATCTAGCAGGAGCTGTTTCCAAAGCTGGTGGTCTAGGTATTATTGGTGGCGGTAATGCGCCTAAAGAGGTTGTAAAGGCTAATATTGATAAAATTAAGTCAATGACAGATAAGCCATTTGGCGTTAATATTATGCTTTTATCACCTTTTGTTGATGATATTGTTGACTTGGTCATTGAAGTAGGTGTTAAAGTTGTTACTACTGGAGCGGGAAATCCTGGAAAATACATGCAACGTTTCCATGATGCAGGTATTACAGTGATTCCTGTTGTTCCTAGTGTTGCTTTAGCTAAGCGCATGGAAAAATTGGGTGTTGATGCTGTGATTACAGAAGGGATGGAGGCTGGCGGTCATATTGGAAAATTGACCACTATGACTTTGGCAAGACAAGTTGTTGATGCTGTTGATATTCCTGTTATTGTAGCAGGAGGAATCGCTGATGGATCGGGTGTTGCAGCAGCATTTATGCTAGGAGCTGAGGCAGTGCAAGTAGGGACACGATTTGTCGTGGCTAAAGAATCCAATGCTCATCAAGCTTATAAAGATAAGATTCTAAAAGCTAAAGATATTGATACAGTTGTGTCAGCATCAATTGTAGGGCATCCTGTACGTGCGATCAAAAATAAATTATCTAGTGCTTATGCAGCAGCAGAAAAAGATTTTCTAGCTGGTAAAATTAGTGCAGACGCGATTGAAGAATTAGGGGCTGGAGCTCTTCGTAACGCTGTTGTTGATGGAGATGTAGCTAATGGTTCTGTAATGGCTGGACAAATTGCTGGTTTAATTAAAAGAGAAGAATCTTGTGAAGAGATTTTAAAAGATCTTTATTATGGTGCGGCTGAAGTGATTAAAGAGCAAGCAAGCCGTTGGGCTAATGTAATTGAGGACTAGGAGATGAAAACAGCATTTTTATTTGCTGGCCAAGGGGCTCAAAAAGTGGGCATGGCTAGAGATTTATATGATCACTATCCTATTGTGAAGGAAACCTTTGATCAAGCCAGTCGATTATTGGGGTATGATTTACGTCAATTGATTGATGAAGATGAGGACAAATTACATCAAACACGTTTTACTCAACCTGCTATTCTCACGACATCTGTGGCCATCTATCGCTTACTGTTAGAAAAAGGGATTCGACCTGATATGGTAGCTGGTCTTTCTTTAGGAGAGTACTCAGCTTTGGTTGCTAGTGGTGCCTTATCTTTTGAAGAAGCGCTTCCTTTGGTGGCTAAGCGTGGTGAGTTTATGGAAATTGCTGCTCCAAAAGGGAGTGGTAAGATGGTAGCGGTGATGAATACAGCACCTGAGATTATTGAGGCAGCTTGTCAAAAAGCTAGCGTCAAAGGAATTGTAACACCAGCTAATTATAATACACCTGGGCAAATTGTTATTGGAGGAGAAGTTGCTGCGGTCAATGAAGCAGTGGAGCTTTTAAAATTAGAAGGTGTTAAACGTTTGATTCCTCTGAATGTGTCTGGTCCTTTCCATACGGCTTTACTTGAGTCGGCTAGTCAAGCTTTGGCTAAAGAATTAGAAATGACTTCATTTAAACCTTTTCAGATTCCTCTTGTTGGCAACACGGAAGCTGAGGTCATGTCAGATTTTGACATAAAAACATTATTGGCACGTCAAGTGAAAGAACCTGTTCGTTTTTATGAATCTATTGGCGTATTACAAGAAATGGGTGCTAGTCAATTTGTTGAAATTGGTCCAGGGAAGGTTTTATCAGGTTTTATTAAAAAAATTGATCCATCCGCTCAAATGGCGCAAGTAGAAGATTGTGAAAGTTTAGTAACATTTTTAGAACAGGAGAAAGGGTAATGGAAATCAACCAAAAAAATGTTTTTATAACAGGTTCAACTCGAGGGATCGGTCTTGCCATTGCCCATCGATTTGCAAGTCTGGGAGCTAATGTGGTATTGAATGGTCGATCAGAAGTCAGCTCAGATATTATTGAGCAATTTGCTCATTATGGTGTTAAAGTCATTGCCGTTTCAGGAGATGTTTCAGACGATACTGATGCCAAGCGAATGGTAGAGGAAGCTATCCAACAGCTAGGATCAGTTGATGTTTTAATCAATAATGCAGGGGTGACACGTGATAAGCTGATGTTAAAAATGACTGAGGAAGATTTTGAAGCTGTTCTCAAGATTAATTTAACAGGAGCATTTAATATGACACAATCGGTCTTGAAACCGATGACAAAAGCTAGAGAAGGTGCTATTATCAACATATCGAGTGTGGTTGGCTTAACTGGTAATATTGGTCAAGCAAATTATGCTGCTTCAAAGGCTGGTTTAATTGGTTTTACAAAATCTGTTGCGCGTGAGGTGGCTAGTAGAGGAATTCGTGTGAATGTTGTTGCACCAGGTTTTATTGAATCAGATATGACAGATGCTATTCCTGATAAGATGAAAGATGCAATGATAGCTCAGATTCCAATGAAGCGCATCGGAAAGCCAGAAGAAGTGGCTGAGTTAGTTGCTTATTTAGCTGGACAAGAATATTTGACAGGTCAAACGATTGCTATTGATGGTGGGATGACCATGTAATTCTATTGTCTAATGATGAACTAAAATAAGTTTTTGAGAGATTGAGGTAAAAAATGACAAATAAGCGAGTTGTTGTAACAGGATACGGTGTCACATCGCCAATCGGTAACACCCCAGAAGTATTTTGGAATAACCTAAAAGAAGGTCATATTGGAATCGGGCCGATTACACGTTTTGATTTAGAGGGTTACAATGTTCACAATGCAGGTGAAATCTCAGATTTTCCATTTGATAAATATTTTGTAAAAAAAGATACCAATCGTTATGATCAATATTCACTATATGCTTTATATGCTTCACTAGAAGCTGTTGAAAATGCTAAGCTAGATCTTGAGAATCTTGATCATGATCGCTTTGGCGTGATTGTTGCATCAGGAATTGGTGGAATCTACGAAATTGAAGATCAGGTCATTCGTCTTCATGAAAAAGGTGCCAAACGTGTTAAACCTATGACACTTCCTAAAGCTCTTCCAAATATGGCAGCAGGAAATGTAGCCATGAAAGTTGGTGCCAATGGTATATGTAAATCGGTTAATACAGCTTGTGCCTCATCCAATGATGCGATTGGTGAAGCATTTAGAACTATCAAGTTTGGACTTCAAGATGTCATGCTGGTTGGTGGATCTGAAAGTTCCATCACAAAATTTGCTATTGCTGGTTTCCAAGCTTTAACTGCTTTATCGACAACAGAAGATCCAAATCGTTCTTCTATTCCATTTGATAAGGATAGAAATGGATTTGTGATGGGAGAAGGATCAGGGATGTTGATGCTTGAAAGCTTGGAACATGCTCAAAAACGAGGGGCAACTATTTTAGCAGAAGTAGTAGGTTATGGTAATACTTGTGATGCTTATCATATGACATCTCCGCATCCAGAAGGATTAGGAGCCATTAAAGTGATGAAACTAGCAATTGATGAGGCTGGCATCTCTCCTAGTCAAGTTGATTATGTGAATGCTCACGGTACATCAACACCAGCTAATGAAAAAGGGGAAAGTGCTGCGATTGTTTCAGTATTTGGAAAAGATGTTCCAGTATCTTCAACCAAGTCATTCACAGGTCATTTATTAGGTGCTGCAGGCGCGGTTGAAGCTATTGCTACGATTGAAGCAATTCGACATGCCTATGTTCCTATGACAGCAGGAACAAAAGAGTTGTCAGATTATATTGAAGCAAATGTTGTCTATGGGCAAGGATTAGAAAAAGAACTAACTTATGCGATTTCAAATACTTTTGGTTTTGGTGGGCATAATGCAGTGGTCGCCTTTAAACGTTGGGAGGATGAAGCGTGAATATTACGGAAATTAAAGATTTGATGGCACAGTTTGACACATCAAGTCTCAGAGAATTTTCATATAAAACAAGTGAAGGAGAGTTGGTGTTCAGTAAAAACGACCGTCAAGTCGTCTCAGATACTCCAGCTGTTTCTCCCTCTACAGTAGCGCCTGTTCCAACCATTCAAGTTGAAGAATCTTCTTTGAATGAAACCATTAGTGAGACAGTTAGCGGAGAGGGTGAAGGTGATATTGTTGATAGTCCTCTTGTTGGGGTAGCTTATTTAGCACCAGCACCAGATAAAGCTAATTTTGTTTCTATTGGCGATACGGTAAAAAAAGGTCAGACACTTTTAATTATTGAAGCTATGAAAGTGATGAATGAAGTCCCAGCACCAAAAGATGGTACCATTACAGAAATTCTTGTGAATAATGAAGAAGTGGTTGATTTTGGAAAAGGATTGGTACGCATTAAATGATAGATATCCAAAAGATAAAAGAAGCCCTTCCACATCGTTATCCTATGCTTTTGGTTGATCGTGTGTTAGAGGTCTCAGAAGATGAAATTGTGGCGCTTAAAAATGTTACTATTAATGAGCCATTCTTTAATGGTCATTTCCCTGACTATCCAGTGATGCCTGGTGTTTTAATTATGGAAGCATTAGCTCAGACAGCAGGAGTTCTTGAATTATCTAAGGATGAAAACAAAGGAAAATTAGTTTTTTACGCTGGCATGGATAAGGTGAAGTTTAAAAAACAAGTTGTTCCAGGAGATCAGTTGGTGATGACGGCTAAATTTATTAAACGCCGTGGCTCTATTGCAGTGGTTGAAGCAAAAGCAGAGGTTGATGGTAAATTAGCAGCGAGTGGAATATTAACATTTGCTATTGGGAACTAGTTGGGCAAACCTAAGGGAGAAATAATGTTTAAGAAGCTATTGATTGCCAATCGTGGAGAAATTGCAGTTCGTATTATTCGTGCTGCTAGAGAATTGGGAATTGCAACTGTTGCAGTTTACTCAGAAGCAGATAAAGAAGCCCTACATGTCCTTTTAGCTGATGAAGCCATTTGTATCGGACCAGCGCGCTCAACAGATTCTTATCTCAATATGAATGCTGTTTTATCTGCAGCGATTGTCACAGGAGCAGAAGCGATTCATCCAGGTTTTGGCTTTTTGAGTGAAAATTCTAAATTTGCAACCATGTGTGAAGAGATGAATCTTCAATTTATTGGTCCATCCGGTCAGGTAATGGATATGATGGGAGATAAAATCAATGCGCGTGCAGAGATGATTAAAGCAGGTGTGCCAGTGATTCCAGGATCTGATGGTCAAGTGGAGACAGCTGAAGAAGCTCTTCAGATTGCAAATACGATTGGTTATCCTGTGATGTTAAAAGCCTCCGCAGGTGGAGGTGGTAAAGGAATCCGTAAAGTTGAAAAAGAGGCAGATCTTATTGCTGCCTTTGAATCTGCGTCACAAGAGGCACAAGCTGCCTTTGGAAACGGTGCCATGTATATTGAGAAGGTGATTTACCCTGCTCGACATATTGAAGTACAAATTTTAGGGGACCGTCATGGAAATATTGTGCATCTAGGTGAACGTGATTGCTCGCTACAGCGCCATAATCAAAAAGTTTTAGAAGAAAGTCCCTCTATTGCGATTGGAAAAACACTTCGTCAAGAGATGGGGAATGCTGCGGTACGTGCTGCTAAGGCTGTTCAGTATGAAAATGCTGGAACTATTGAGTTCTTACTGGATGAAAGCAGTGGTGAATTTTATTTCATGGAGATGAATACGCGTGTTCAAGTAGAGCATCCAGTAACAGAATTTGTGACAGGTGTGGATATTGTCAAAGAGCAAATTCGTATTGCTGCTGGTCAGGCTTTGAGTTTTAAACAAGAGGATGTGACGATCTCTGGTCATGCTATTGAGTGTCGTATTAATGCAGAAAATCCTGATTTTAATTTTGCACCAAGTCCAGGTACCATCACTGATTTGTATCTGCCTAGTGGGGGTGTTGGTGTCCGCGTTGATTCAGCCGTTTATACAGGCTATACCATCCCACCTTATTATGACAGCATGATTGCAAAAATTATTGTCCATGGTGATAACCGTTTTGATGCTTTGATGAAAATGCAACGGGCTTTGTATGAGCTAGATATTGAAGGTGTTAAAACAAATGCAGATTTTCAATTTGATCTTATCTCTAATCCTAATGTTGTGGCGGGAGATTATGATACCTCTTTCTTGATGGAGACTTTCTTACCAAACTATAATAAAACTAAAGAATAGGAGTTAAGGTGGCTTTATTTAATAGAAAAGATAAGTACATTCGTATCAATCCTAATCGCTCAGTAAGGCAGCCAAAGCGTGAGGTTCCTGAAGTTCCAGATGAGTTGTTTGCCAAATGTCCTTCTTGTAAGGTCATGATTTACCAAAAAGATCTTGGAGTGGCCAAAATATGTCCTCAATGTTCTTATAATTTTAGAATTTCAGCTCAAGAACGTCTCTGTATTACAGTTGATGAAGGGAGTTTTGAGGAACTTTTTACAGGTATTCAAACCAAAAATCCCCTTGACTTTCCAAATTATGAAGAAAAGTTACGTTTAACTCAAGAAAAAACAGGTCTGGATGAGGCAGTTTTAACAGGTCGTGCAAGGATTAAGGGGAAAGAAACAGCATTGGCTATTATGGACTCCAATTTTATCATGGCTAGTATGGGGACCGTTGTTGGTGAAAAATTAACGCGTTTATTTGAATATGCGATATCAGAAAAATTACCTGTTGTTATTTTTACCGCCTCAGGTGGTGCAAGAATGCAAGAGGGAATTATGAGTTTGATGCAGATGGCAAAAGTTTCGGCAGCGGTTAAGCGACATTCTAATGCAGGCTTGTTTTACTTGGTGGTGCTAACAGATCCTACAACAGGGGGGGTTACTGCTAGCTTTGCTATGGAAGGAGATATCATCTTAGCTGAGCCACAGACACTGATTGGGTTTGCAGGACGTCGAGTGATAGAAACAACGGTTAGAGAAAATTTGCCAGATGAGTTTCAAAAGGCAGAATTTTTACTAGATCATGGTTTTGTTGATGCTATTGTAAAACGAACGGAATTACCAGAAACCATTGCGACACTACTAGGATTTCATGGAGGATGCTAATGAATGATGTTAGCTATATTTTAAAAGAAGCAAGAGATCAAGGGCGTTTAACCAGTCTTGATTATGCTAAGGCTATCTTTGATGATTTTATAGAACTACATGGGGATCGTAATTTTCGTGATGATGGTGCTATTATAGGTGGAATTGGGCGTCTAGATGGTCAGGCAGTGACAGTTATTGGGATTCAAAAAGGAAAAAACCTTCAAGATAATCTTAATCGTAATTTTGGTCAACCTCATCCTGAAGGGTATCGTAAAGCCTTACGCTTGATGAAACAAGCAGAGAAGTTTAATCGTCCTGTTGTTACCTTTATCAATACTGCAGGAGCTTATCCTGGTATTGGTGCCGAGGAGCGAGGACAAGGAGAAGCAATTGCTCGGAATTTACTAGAAATGAGTGATTTAAAGGTTCCTATTATTGCTATTATTATTGGTGAAGGTGGCTCTGGTGGGGCACTTGCCTTGGCTGTAGCAGATAAGGTTTGGATGTTAGAACATAGTATTTATGCCGTTTTAAGTCCTGAGGGATTTGCTTCTATTTTATGGAAAGATGGCACTCGAGCAGCGGAAGCAGCGGAATTGATGAAAATAACAGCAGGCGAACTTCTACGTATGGGAGTGATTGATAAGGTGATTCCTGAACGTGGCTATTTTTCATCTGAGGTGATTACCATGTTGAAATCAGATCTAATCGAAACTTTTAAGGAGTTACAAGCCTTAAGTGCAGAAGATTTAGTTGATGCGCGTTATCAAAGATTTAGAAAATATTGAGAGACTGGGATTTGAATCCAGTCTTTTTTGCTCTATTAAAACTCATGGTCGATGGTAATAAAAAACCAGACTGGCTTAATGAGCCAAATCTGGATGTTTACTTAATTAGGAGAGATGACAGAGATGCCTCCCATATATGGACGAAGTACTTCAGGAATTGTGACAGAACCATCTTCATTTTGATAGTTTTCAAGAATAGCAGCAACGGTACGGCCAACAGCAAGTCCTGAACCGTTTAAGGTGTGAAGAAGTTTCACTTTACCATCAGCTTCATCTCGGTAGCGAATTTGAGCACGACGAGCTTGGAAATCTTCGGTGTTTGAGCAACTTGAGATTTCACGATAAGTGTTTTGGGCTGGAATCCACACTTCTAGATCGTAAGTTTTAGCAGCTGAAAAGCCCATATCTCCTGTACAGAGAGCTAAAACACGGTAAGGTAAGCCAAGTTTTTGAAGGATATTCTCTGCATTGGCAGTCATTTTTTCCAATTCTTCGTATGATTCTTCTGGTTTAGCAAATTTAACCATCTCAACTTTATGGAATTGGTGGAGTCGAATCAGACCACGTGTGTCACGCCCAGCAGATCCTGCTTCAGAACGAAATGATGGGCTCATAGCAGTAAAGTAGATAGGAAGCTCTTTACTGTCTAAAATTTCATTACGATAGTAGTTTGTTAGTGGGACTTCAGCTGTTGGGATAAGAACGAAGTTAGTTCCATCTAGCTCAAAAGTATCTTCTTTGAATTTTGGATACTGTCCTGTACCAAACATAGAGTCATGATTGACCATATAAGGTGTAATGATTTCTTGGTAGCCTTCTGCAATATGTTCATCCAACATGAAGTTGTAGAGAGCGCGCTCTAAACGAGCACCTAAGTTCTTATAAAAGAGGAAGCGGGCGCCTGTTACTTTTGCACCA
The DNA here is from genome assembly GCF_053203725.1 of Streptococcus porcorum. Classification (NCBI taxonomy): domain Bacteria; kingdom Bacillati; phylum Bacillota; class Bacilli; order Lactobacillales; family Streptococcaceae; genus Streptococcus; species Streptococcus porcorum. The sequence goes on from NZ_JBRUDG010000023.1 coordinate 14,160, forward strand.
CGTTCCCAGTCCAAAATATCAAGGTCTTCTCCTAAGTCCCAGTGTGCTTTAGGTTCAAAGGTAAATTCACGAGGAGTTCCCCAACGACGAACTTCGACATTATCTTCCTCGTCAGCGCCGACAGGAACAGAATCGTGTGGTGTATTAGGAAGAATTGTGATGATTTGGTTGAGTTGCTCATCAATAGTAGCTAACTCAGTATCAATAGCTTTAATGTCAGCGGATAAGGTTTGCATGGCAGCAATTTGCTGACTAGCATCTTCTTTGTTACGTTTAGCTTGGGCAATAGCATCAGATGCAAGATTACGTTCAGCTTTAGCGCTCTCAGCTTTGACTAATAATTCACGACGTTTTTCATCAAGTGCTTTTAATTCTAGTAGTGTTTTCTCTTCAACACCACGAGTTGCTAATTTTTTAGCAACCGTATCAAAGTCACTGCGGATACGTTTAAGATCTAGCATAAAGTATACTACCTAGGGCTTTTTAGGATTTTGTTATAGCCCTGATTCCATTTTCTCTCGTAGGGGTAATGGAATCATCCTTTCTATTTTATATAAAAATAAGCACACTCAAGTTAGTTGCTGGAACGCTCATGCGCGGTTCCATCCAGCTTCACCTTAGTGCACTTAATGGTTATCATATTGTTAAATGAACGGTAGAATTTCACTCGTTTCCTTTACCTGCTCGCAGCAACCGCAGGCTTTCTGCAAAAGTAGCAGAGTTACTTATCCGTTTCTACTATTATACTAATTTTTTTCTTTTTTTGCAAACAGCTGTCCAATTTTTTGTAAGAGTGTAGGGAAACGAACAACCTTATCATTTCCAATAGCATCACGAGCAATCTTTAAAATTTTACCTGAGTCTTTAGAGGCAAAGAGAAACTTGCCACTATCTGTATAAACTTCAAAATGTCGGCTAACTTTTTTGCCACTAACGTTAGCTCCAATTTGAATGATAGTATTCCAAGGAATTTGAATGTAGCGCTCGACATTACTATCTGGATAAAATTCTAAGGCTTTATCACCAAGAAGAAATTTTCCGACCTTACCTCCTGCAGCGGTCATATAAGAAACCCCTGTTGTTTGTAGGCTAACTGTTTTATTGAGTGATTGTGCCATGTGTACTCCTTTCATTTTTATCTATTTTACCAAAAATACTAGGGGAACAAAAAGAGATTGGAGCATAAAGTTCCAATCTCTTTTAATTACATGATACCGAAGAAACGCGCTGCGATACCAACGATAAAGAGTGCAATAATAATAGTAATTGGTGATACTTTTTTCTTAAGCAACCACATACATAGGAAAGTTAGAAGAAGTCCCATCAAACCAGGAATAAGTGAGTCTAAGTTTTGTTGGAAAGTTGTCACTTTTTCAGGCGTTTGAGACAATCCTTGACCAACTTGTTCAAAGGCTTGACGAATACCTTCTCCACCTTCAGGGAGCTCATCCCAGTGGATATAAGCTTTTTCATCTAATTGTACAGATGAAACGTTGAAGGCAAAGTTGATAGATACCCAACGTTGTACCAGTGCAGCCAAGATAAACATCCCCAGGATAGAAGCTCCTTTGGTAACATCTTGTAGGATACCACCAGACATATCTTTAGTAATTTCAGAACCAGCTTTATAACCAAATTCTTGAGTGTACCATAAGAAAGCCATACGGATAGCATTCCATAGAACGAAGAAGAGGATAGGTCCCATGATATTACCACTAACAGCAAGTGAAGCACCCAGTGCACCAAGGATAGGACGTACTGTAAACCAGAATACTGGATCTCCGATACCAGCAAGAGGTCCCATCATCCCGATTTTAACCCCTTGGATAGCAGCATCATCAATTTCAGCTCCGTTTGCTTTTTCTTCTTCAAAAGCAAGAGTTACCCCCATAATAGGAGCAGCAACATATGGGTGTGTGTTAAAGAATTCCATATGGCGCTCAAGTGCAGCCGCTTGTTCTTCTTTAGTAGTATAGAGTTTTTTAATAGCTGGGATAAGTGCGTAGGCCCAACCCAAGTTTTGCATACGTTCATAGTTCCAAGAACCTTGAAGGAAGGTAGAACGCCACCAAACTTTTTTACGATCAGCTACTGAAAGTTGAATTTTTTCTGACATGATAGATCTCCCTTCTCTTAGTAATCTTCTAAAATGTCGCCGATTGGATCATTTGAAGCAGATCCACCGCCATTACCTGATCCACCTTTTTTAGAAAGATTGAGGTAGATAAGAGCGATGGCAACACCGATAGCACCAAGACCGATAAGGGTGATGTCACCGATAGCAGCAAATACAAAACCAAGTGCAAAGAATGGCCATACTTCACGAGTAGCCATCATGTTGATAACCATAGCATAACCTACGGCAACCACCATACCACCACCAACGTTCATACCACCAATCAACCAATCAGGCATTGCTTCAAGAGCTGATTGAACTGCTTCAGTAGGAATAGCAAGAAGAAGAGCTGCTGGGATGGCGATACGAAGACCTTGAAGAGCAAGTGCCATTAAGTGGAAACGTTCTACACCAGCAATATTTCCTTCTTTAGCCGCTTTATCTGCACCATGAACAAGTGAAACAGATACTGTACGAACAAGTGTTGTAAGGAAAAGACCTGCAACGGCAAGTGGAATAGCAACCCCTTGTGCCACACCGATAGCGTCACGTGAGAAGTCTCCACCTTTAATAAGGATAATAGCAGCTGCTACAGATGCTAGCGCAGCATCAGGAGCTACAGCAGCTCCGATATTAGCCCATCCAAGAGCGATTAATTGAAGTGATCCACCAAGCATAACTCCAGCTTCGAGGTGTCCTGTTACAAGACCGATAAGGGTACAGGCAATGATTGGTTGGTGGAATTGGAATTGGTCGAGGATACCTTCAAGACCTGCTAAGAAGGCAACAACAACGACCAAAATCGCAGAAATAATTGAAATATCTGACATGTTATGTAATCCTTTCGTTTTGGTAGATGAAAAATTTATTGAACGTTAGCTTTATTGATGAGTTCAAACAAGTCTTTTTTAGAGTCATTCGGTACTTTACGGACATCAAATTCGACACCTAAATCACGGAGTTTTTCAAAGGTTGCAACATCATCCTTATCCATAGAGAGAACGTTGTTGACCATTGTTTTTCCTGTGGAGTGTGCCATTGAGCCGACGTTTAGCTCTTTGATATCAACTCCACCTTCAATCGCTTCGAGGGCTTCTTGAGGTGTTTCAAAGAGAATGAGAGCATGTGTATTTCCAAAGCGAGGATCTTTTGAGACCTCAATCAATTTCTTAATTGGGACAACATTTGCTTTGACATTACCAGGAGCAGCTTGTTTAATCAGTTGCTTACGAAGATCATCTTTTGCGACAGAGTCTGAAGCCACAATGATACGGTCTGCTTTAGAAGCAGGTGTCCACCCTGTTGCAACCTGGCCATGTAAAAGACGTGTGTCGATACGGGCAAGATTGATTTTTAGCTTACCATCTCCAATAACTGTTCCTTCAGGGATAGCTCCTTGAGGTGCGGCAGTTTCTGTAGGGGCAGCACTAGCTTCTTCTGGTTGAAGTTCTTCAGGAAGGACTTTGATACCATCCTTAGCTTCTTTGATGATGTTTGCTGCGACTTGCTCTACACCAGCGTTGGCATCCATCATACGCTCAGTGTAAGCTTGAATCAGCATAGGTAAGTTGAGACCTGTGATGATGGCAAATTTTCGGTCAGGATTCTCTCCTGCGACACGGCTAGCTTGGTTAAATGGAGACCCACTCCAAAGGTCAGCTAGAACTAATACCTCATCATCAGCATCAAATGCAGCAATGGCAGTGTTGAACTTAGCATATAAATCATCAGGTCCTTCGCTTGGCATAAAAGTGACAACTTGTACTTTTTCTTGATCGCCAAAGATCATAGAACCAGATTGATGAATGCCAGCAGCAAATTCACCATGGCTTGCGATAACGATTCCGATACCCATTCTTGTTCTTCCTCCTTATTTAAATTTTTTCACTAGAATATCTAAAAATAATCTCCAGTCACCGATCAAGGCAATTCTTAGAGATCCCAATGAAAGATGAGAACAAAACAATTTTAAAGCGTTTTCAACTAAAAGTCAAGAAGTTTTGCAAATTATTTCATAAATTATCAAAATGATGACAGAAAAATAGACTTAATAAAGTTGGAAAAAGTCCCTTATTAAGCCTATTTCAGAGAAAAAAATAAAATATTAAAAATATTCTACAAAAACAACTTTTCTAATTGTTTGGCAACCCCATCTTGATTATTATCAAAATCTGTCATTTGGTCTGCGTAAGGAAGAAGGATCTTGTTAGCATTTTTCATAGCATAACCTACTTTGGCAAAAGCTAGCATCTCGGTGTCATTATGCTCGTCACCAAAGGCAATCAAATCATCTTGAGATTTATTTAAGGCTTTTAAGAGATAATGGAGTGCGTATGCTTTGTGGACTCCTTTAGGAGAGCATTCAAGAATATTAAGTGGCCCACCCCAAGAATCAACTTCGATAGCATCATTTAAGTGCTTTTTAATATCTAAAGCCAATTGGTATTTATCTTTAGCACGCGTTTGCATCAAAAGAGCATTAGGATCACGAGTAATTTTTTCTGGAATCAATACCATATTTGGTGTCACTTTCTTAACACCAAATAGTTCTGGTTTTATAGTATCTGGGTGATGGTTAGTGACGTAGAAATTTTTGCGGTATTCACTGGCAATGAAGTCCATCTCAAAACTTTTTTCGTGTTTTAGAACTTCAAAGAGATACTTCTTATCAATTTTGATGCTATGCTCCCATTCCCATTTTTTTTCAGGAATATGAGTCAGTGAGCCATTGAAATTAATCATAGGAGTTGTTAAGCCTAATATTTTGTAATATTCAATAGCCATGCGGTAAGGACGTCCCGTGGTAATAATGACGAGGTGTCCTTGTTCTTGGATTTTCTTAATGGTTTCGATAGTATAGTTAGAGATGGTATTATCACTTTGTAATAAGGTACCATCCAAGTCAATAGCAATTACTTTTTTTGTCATGGGCTTATTATATCAAAAATAAGGATGAAGATAAAGTTAGATGAAGTGTGTTATAATATCTATTAAAGAAAGGTTCGTTTAGGAGTAATTAAATATGAAGAAAAATTTATTGATTCATTTATTTTTTATGCTGATTTCAGCAAGTATTTTACGTTATAATTTGCAAGGACCAAACCTTATTTGGAATATGTTTTTAGCCTTAGTGGCACTAGATTTTGCAGTGATAGCGCATTGGAGTAAACAAGGGATTTTAAAGGTTATTGCGACAGGACTGTGGCTATTTTTTTATCCTAATACGTTTTATATGGTAACAGATATTGTACATATGCACTTTGCCAGCACCGTTTTGTGGCAAAGAGAGAGTATGATTTTATTTATGCTCTATGTGCCTAGTATCTTTTTTGGGGTTATGGCTGGTGTTGAAAGTGTTCGCTTAATTTTTGAAGCGTTTAAGCTGCAGTCTTATGTTTTACGATTGTTGGCCATTGGTGGCTTATCATTTATTTCGAGTTTTGCGATTCATATTGGACGTTATGCTAGATTAAATTCATGGGATATTTTTACTCGTCCGATGCTTGTTGTTAAGGAAATAGTAGAAGTGGTTTCGTGGGAGGCGCTACCTTTTATTTTAGGATTTACCTTTATCCAGATAATGGTCTTGGTATTTGCAGAGAAAGAATAAAAAAGGAGAAACATTCCTTGAAAAAGGAATGTTTTTTTTGTATAATTGAATAATGTTCGGAAAAAAGGAGAATCCAAATCAAATGGAAAAGTTTTTTAACTTAAAAGAGCATAATACCACAGTTCGTACAGAAATTTTTGCTGGTATTACTACTTTCTTTGCAATGTCGTACATTCTCTTTATCAACCCATCTATTTTGGGTGCAGCAGGGATGCCGACACAAGCTGTTTTTCTAGCAACGATTATTGCTAGTGTTATTTCAACCTTAATTATGGGACTCTTTGCTAATGTCCCTTATGCTTTAGCACCAGGTATGGGGTTAAATGCTTTCTTTACTTATACGGTTGTTTTTGGTTTAGGCTTTTCTTGGCAAGAAGCGCTAGCTATGGTCTTTATCTGTGGTTTGTTTAACATCTTTATCACAGTAACTAAGGTGCGTAAAAGCATTATTAAGGCCATACCAGTTAGTTTACAACATGCTATTGGTGGAGGGATCGGTGTTTTTGTTGCCTACCTAGGATTTAAAAATGCTAATTTAATTACCTTCTCAACCTCTGCAAGTAACATCATTACAGTCAATGGTGTCGCACCAGCAGATGCAACGGCAAAAACATTTGAAAATGGTGTGTCATCTGTTTTTGGTAATGGTGGTGTTGTCCCAGCTATTTCAACCTTTACGGATCCAAGTGTTTTACTGGCAGTCATTGGGTTAATTTTAACAGCATTTTTAGTCATTAAAAATGTTCGTGGTGGTATTCTTTTGGGGATTGTTGTGACGACATTGATCGGTATTCCTATGGGAGTAGTTGACCTATCAGCAATTGATTTTGCTAACAATCATATTGGTACAGGGTTTAAAGAGTTGGGGACAACTTTCCTTGCAGCCTTTGGCGGCATGAGCTCACTCTTTAGTGATTCTAGTCGTTTACCTCTTGTTTTGATGACGATTTTTGCCTTTAGTCTTTCAGATACCTTTGATACTCTAGGAACCTTTATTGGAACAGGCCGTAAAACAGGAATCTTCTCAGCAGAAGATGAAGCAGCACTTGAAAATAGCACAGGGTTTAATTCCAAGATGGACCGTGCTCTTTTCGCAGATGCGATTGGAACATCTATCGGTGCTATTTTTGGAACATCTAATACGACGACTTATGTTGAATCAGCAGCAGGTATCTCAGCTGGTGGACGTACTGGTTTAACAGCTGTTTCTACAGCAGTTTGTTTCCTACTTTCTATTCTTATCTTGCCATTCATTGGTGTTGTGCCAGCAGCGGCGACTGCACCAGCCTTAATCATTGTTGGTGTGATGATGGTATCTTCATTCCTAGATGTTGATTGGCAAAACTTTGAAGAAGCTCTTCCAGCTTTCTTTGCAGCCTTCTTTATGGCACTTTGCTACTCGATTTCATACGGGATTGCAGCCGCATTTATTTTCTATTGCTTGGTTAAAGTCGCTACTGGAAAATCTAAAGAGATTCATCCTATTTTGTGGGTGGCAACCGGTTTATTTATTTTAAACTTTGTTATCTTAGCCATCTTATAGGATGTTTGGAGAGAAGCTCAAGCTTCTCTTTTTTCCTTGCTTTCTTTTAGCTGTGGCATTAGAAAGAGAATTCTGATATAATTTCCTTATGTTTAAAAGTCATAACGAAGAAGAACTAATGGCTATTGGTCAAAAAATAGGTCAAGTTCTTAAAAAACAAGATGTAGTAGTATTAACAGGAGATCTGGGTGCTGGAAAGACAACCTTGACCAAAGGCTTGGCGCGTGGTTTGGGGATCACCCAAATGATTAAAAGCCCCACTTACACTATAGTTCGTGAATATGAGGGGCGACTTCCCTTATATCATTTAGACGTCTATCGTATTGGAGAAGATCCTGATTCTATTGATTTAGATGAATTTCTTTTTGGTCAGGGTGTCACAGTGATTGAGTGGGGAGAGCTTCTTAATGATAGCTTACCAAGTGATTATCTGGAGGTTGTAATCCGCAAGGTTGATGATGGTCGTTGTGTGAGTTTATCTGCAAGTGGCCCACGTTCAAAAGAAGTTATTGGAGACCTTGGATGACAGAAACAACCTTAGATATTATAGAAGCAAGTCCACTTGATGCAGAAGCATTATTAGAAGCCTTATTACTCATTAAGGAAGAGACGGACTACATTGCTTGGCAGACTTCTAGCGATTCCTTTACAAAAGAAGCATTGAAAGATTTTCTAGAATGGTCTAGTGCGTCGACTAATAATATTTGTCTCGTGGCTAAAACACCAGAGACTATTTTGGGACTGATTAATATTAAAGGAGAAGAAGATCCTGCCTTATCTCATATAGGTGATGTTTTTATTGCTGTTAAAAGAGATTATTGGGGGTACGGTATAGGGCAAGTTCTTTTGGAAACGGCTGTCAATTGGGCATTAGAAACAAGAGAGATTAGACGCTTGGAGCTGACAGTTCAAAAGCGCAATAAACGGGCTATCCATATTTATGAAAAGTTTGGTTTTGAGATAGAGGGTTTGAAAAAACGTGGCATAAGAACAAAAGATGGGGAGTTTTTAGATGTTTACTTGATGAGTAAGCTGATAAATTAGAGAGTCGTATGAAAATTGGTAGAAAAATTTTGTTAATGTTGGGTGCAATTTTTACACTTAGTTTGGTTGCACTAGGAGTCTATACTTCTAATATTTATGGTTTTTCAACAGAGGAGTTGTCAAAAACGTTTAAGGATTTTAATACCTCAGAAAATTCGGGGAGTCAGGATGTTATTAAGCAGACAAAGCCTTTTTCTATCTTGTTAATGGGAGTTGATACAGGCTCTGCTGATAGAACATCGAAATGGGAAGGAAATAGTGATTCAATGATCCTATTGACCATAAATCCTAAAACGAATCAGACAACTATGACAAGTTTAGAGCGTGATATTTTAATTAATCTTTCTGGACCTAAAAATAATGAAGCCACAAATTCTGAGGCGAAGCTAAATGAAGCCTATGCGGCTGGAGGAGCCCAAATGGCAATTATGACCATTCAAGATATGTTAGATATTACAATTGACAAGTATGTTCAGATTAACATGGAAGGTTTGGTACAGCTTGTTGATGCCGTAGGTGGTATCACCGTGACAAATGATTTTGATTTCCCTATTTCTATTGAAGCAAATGAACCTGCTTATACGGCAACTGTTGAACCAGGGACACATCATATCAATGGAGATCAAGCTTTGGTTTATGCGCGCATGCGTTATGATGATCCTGAGGGAGACTATGGTCGTCAACGTCGTCAACGAGAGGTCATCGCAAAAGTGGTCAAGAAGGTCTTAGCTTTAGATAGTGTGAGCAAGTACAAGGACATTTTAAAAGCAGTTAGTGGCAATATGCAGACTAATATTGAAATTAGCTCTTCAACCATTCCAAGCTTGTTAGGCTATAGTGATGCTTTGAAAAATATCAAGACCTACCAGCTAAAAGGTGAAGATGCTACCATTAATGGCGGTTCTTATCAGCTAGTCACTTCTGAACATTTATTAACTGTTCAAAATCGCATTAAGAAAGCACTAGGACTTAAAACTAGTAAAACTTTGACAACGACGGCAATCTTATATGAAGATTACTATGGTGGAAGTTTAGAGGGTAGCAGTGCTTATTCAGAGGATTTTGTAACAGATTCGTATTCTTCAGATCAGACTGTAGCCGATCAGACTTATACTCCAAGCACTGTTTATCAAGAGGCTCCGTCGTCAGTTGGTCAATATCAACAAACTTATCAAGATACAACTACTTTACAACCGATTCAGTAGTCTTTTATAAAAATATCCCCTGACAGAATTTTCTGTTAGGGGATATTTTTATGAGTTTGTTTTTTGATAGTGTCCTAGAATGCGATTAATTTCAGAGATGTGGGCATCTTTTTCCTTTTCAAAATACCGCCATTTTTGCTGAAAATCTTGACCGTATTTTTGGAGTAATTGTGTTTGCTCTTGGATAATAGAAAGGTTGTTTTGGATATTGTCTAAATCCGTTTTAGCTTCATCTAAATTTTTAAGACCTTCTTGAGCAAATTGTGTGATGTGATCTCTTTTTTTATAAAGGGTATAGGCAAGAACAGCTGACCCACTGATTAAGGCAAGATGGGATAGTTTCAATTAAATCACCTCTTTGGAAATTGTTTTAGCTAACTCAGCTAGGGCTGTAAAGTCAGGCTCATGTGTAGTGTAGTGAATAGCGATGCCATCGTTTTCATCAAATCGAGGAACAAGGTGGATATGTGTATGAAAAACAGTTTGCCCTGCAATTTCCTCGTTATTAGCAATAATATTCATCCCCTTAGCCTGTGTAGCAGATTGAACGGCGCGGGCAATTTTAGGGATACGACTGAATAATTGTGACGCAGCCTCTTCAGTCATCTCAAGTGTATTTCTAGCGTGTGTTTTTGGAACCACTAAGGTGTGACCTTTGGTTGTTTGAGAAATATCTAAAAAGGCTAGCACTTGATCATCTTCATAAATTTTAGATGATGGAATTTCTCCAGCAATAATTTGACAAAAAATACAATTCTCCATATTGATTTCTCCTTTAGTTAAGTCTTTTTGTTATAATGATTATATCAAATTTTAGTGAGAAAACTTATGTTAAAAATCGAAAATCTAACAGGGGGATATGTCAATATTCCTGTTTTAAAAAATATTTCTTTTGAAGTAGCAGATGGAGAATTGGTTGGCCTGATTGGTTTGAACGGGGCGGGAAAATCAACCACCATAAATGAAATTATCGGATTATTACAACCTTATCAAGGAACGATTAGTATTGATGGATTACGTTTGTCTGATGATTTAGTAGCTTATCGAAAGAAAGTAGCTTTGATTCCAGAAACCCCAATTTTATATGAAGAATTGACGTTAAAAGAGCACATTGAAACGGTCATTATGGCTTATGATCTAGACGATAAAAAAGCCATGGACCAAGCAAAGGAGCTACTGGATCTTTTTCGCTTGACAGATCGTCTTGATTGGTTTCCCGTTAATTTTTCTAAGGGAATGAAGCAAAAGGTGATGATTATCTGCGCCTTATTGGTTGATCCGAGTTTGTTGATTGTGGATGAGCCGTTCTTGGGATTAGATCCCATTGCCATTGCAGATTTGACAAGGTTATTAGCTGAAAAAAAGAAAGCTGGCAAGTCTATCTTAATGTCCACCCATGTGTTGGATTCAGCGGAGAAAATGTGCGATCGCTTTGTCATTCTTCATAAAGGAGAAGTTAGAGCTAATGGTAGTTTGGAAGAACTTCGTCAACAATTTGGAGATCCTGAAGCAGATTTGACGGCCATTTATATGAAATTGACGAAAGAGGATTAAAATGGTAGAAAATGCTTTTAGAAAAAGGCGACACGTTTTTAGACAGCAATCCTTGAAGTATCTGCGGTATGTCTTGAATGATCACTTTGTTTTAGTCTTAATGCTTCTACTAGGATTTGTATTGGTGCAATACAGCCAATTATTGCAAAACTTTCCTAAGAATCCGTACCCTATTGCGCTTGTTTTATTTTCCATCTCCTTGCTATTACCTTTTTTAGGTGGACCTGCCACTTATGTTCAGGAGGCCGATAAGCTCTACTTTCTGACAAAAGAAGAAGAGGTAATAAGAGAAGTTCGTAAGGCCTATCGGAGTAGTTTTTGGACTTATTCATCCCTTCAAACGGCAATCTTAGTTTTAGTCTTACCTTTATTTTTAAAATTAGGTTTATCGCTTATCCACTTTATTTTGTTTGTGATGAGTCTGATTATTTTACGTTACATCATCAGTCATTATAGAAAAAAAGCAAGTGTCGAGGGGAACTTCTTGAACTGGGATCGAGTAATAGCGATTGAGAATAAGCGTCAACGTAGAATTTTAAGTTTTTTTGCCTTGTTTACGACGGTTAAGGGCGTCACAACAAGTGTTAAAAGAAGGGCTTATTTAGATCGACTCTTATCCTTAATGCCTCAAGCTCACCGATTGACTTGGGAAAATCTTCTGATTAGAGCCTTATTTCGCACAGGAGATTATTTTGGTTTAACACTTCGCCTGTTTTTTATTTCCCTCTTAGTGTTACTTTTTCTTCCTCAAAAATTACTGGCAGTTGGATTGACTCTGACACTAAATTATTTACTATTATTCCAGCTTTTAGGCTTATATCATGTTTATGATTACACCTATGCTCCACGTTTATTTCCAGTAGAAATTTCGGATAAAAAGAAGGGCTTGATGAAGGTCTTGAGAGGCTTGGCTTATGTCCTTGTTCTTTTTGAAGTAGTGGCTACAGGTTTTTCATGGGTTAGTTTAGGGTTGATTTTAGGCCAAGTGGTGCTGGTTGAAATCTATTTAGCTTATAAAATCAGAAAGATTGTTGACTAAGTTCGTCAAAACGAGTAAAATAAATAATACTGTTGTTTTAGAAGGAGGAGTAGGTGTCATTGGAAGAAAATAATTTAGAATTGACGCCTTTAAAAGGCAAAAGTGGTAAAGCCTTTATTGGGACTTATCCAGACGGCCAGCGCATCTTTGTTAAAATGGATACGACACCAATCTTAGCAGCCCTAGCCAAAGAACAAATTGCTCCTCAATTATTATGGGCAAAACGTCAAGCTAATGGTGGCATGATGACGGCTCAAGAATGGTTACAAGGACGGATTTTAACCAAAGAGGATATGACCAGTAAGCAAATTGTGCATATTTTGTTACGTTTACATAAATCACGTCATCTTGTGAATCAATTGTTACAACTAAACTATAAAATCGAAAATCCATATGATTTGCTAACAAGTTGGCAAGCTAATGCACCGATTGACATTCAAAAAAATTCCTTTTTACAATCTGTCGCTCAAGAATTAAGAAAAACCTTGCCAGAGTTTGAGCAAGATCAAGCTACTATTGTTCATGGTGATGTGAAACATAGTAACTGGGTGATTACCACAAGTGGTCTGATTTATTTGGTTGATTGGGATTCTGTTCGTCTAACAGATCGGATGTATGACATTGCTTATTTGCTCAGCCACTATATCCCACGTCAGAATTGGAAGACTTGGCTACACTATTATGGCTACCATACTCCTGAAGAGGTTTTGAGTAAGGTTAAGTGGTATGGACAATTTAATTATCTGTCTGAAATTGTGAAATTTTTTGCAATTGGAGATATGGAATACGTTAACAAGAAAATTTATGCATTACGCAAATTTAGGGAGCAGTTTTAATTATGCGCATGAGAAAACGTAAAGGTGCTGAGGATTTATTAGCTAATCATCCTCAGTACGTTATTACAAACCCAGAAGAAGCTAAGGGTCATTGGCATGAGGTTTTTGGCAATGACCATCCTATTCATATTGAAGTTGGATCAGGTAAAGGACGTTTTATCACAGGAATGGCAGCACAAAATCCTCATATTAATTATATTGGAATTGATATTCAATTATCGGTTTTGAGTTATGCCTTGGATAAGGTTTTGAAAGCTGATTTGCCAAATGTGAAGTTGTTATTAGTTGATGGTTCTAGCTTGACTAATTATTTTGCTGATGGTGAAGTTGATTTGATGTATCTTAACTTTAGTGATCCTTGGCCTAAAAAACGTCATGAGAAGCGTCGTCTAACTTATAAGGGTTTTCTAGATACCTATAAGCAAATCTTGCCTGAAAATGGTGAAATTCATTTTAAGACAGATAATCGTGGTTTATTTGAGTATAGCCTGGCAAGTTTTTCACAATATGGTATGTTACTAAAACAAGTTTGGTTAGATTTACATGCTAGTGACTATGAAGGTAATGTTATGACAGAGTATGAGGAAAAATTCTCTAACAAGGGTCAAGTGATTTATCGTGTGGAAGCTCAATTTTAAAATTGTACCTTTGTCGATGATGTGAGACCTAAAATGTTATTTTGAAGCTATCCATTTGTTAAGCTTTACTAGGAGCTAGCTCCTAGTAAAGCTTTTCTGATATCGATAGGAGATTTCCATCCTAAAGTTTGCATAGGGAGTCGATTAGAACGATAAAGATAGGTTTTCATCTGCTTGATCAGATCGTCATAGGAGTAGAAGGTCAAGTGCTGGTAGAAACGTCGATTGTCATTTCGATGACTGCGTTCAACCTTGC
>NZ_JBRUDG010000024.1:0-26371 GCF_053203725.1 Streptococcus porcorum
GGGGGGGTATAATTAAAGTCGGTATATTTTAAAAATTGGGACACCCTAATTTTGTTAGAATATCCTTCAACGAACCGTTGTGATATGAGCTTGAAGAGAAGTATTTTAACGACTTATCTATACCTCTTACCTCTCAAGTTGCTACGGGAGGTAAGACTTTAGTTTGTTTATGTGGTTTATCTCATTTATTGAAATAAGATAAATATAATAGATGTACTTAGTAGAGATTGTACTTTTCTACCAAGTGCTTGAGCCAATCACTCGTTAAAATGATTAAATAATAAAAAGGAGATATTATTAGAGTTTATGGGTCAAAATCACAAAAAAGGTTTGACAGAAACCTCGCGCAAGAGTCGCGTCAAACTGCACAAATCGGGGAAACACTGGGTAACAACAGTGATGTCTCAAATTGGCTTGTTAAATCTTATTAAAGGCGGTAGCCAAGAAGTTAAGATTAACAATGTGGATCAAGAGCGTTATTCGCTAGCTTCACACTTATTACGTGGGGTTCTTTCAGCAGGAGCAGTTGCTGGAGGTGGCTTGATCTTAGCTGATAGTGTTCAAGCGGAAGAGCAAGTTGCTACAGAAGCATCAACGTCAACAGATATTTTGGCGACAGCTGATCAAGTTTCTTTGACAGCATCAACAACAGAAAGTGCTGTTGTTTCTGAGTCAACAGCTCCAGCTTCAACATCAGCTTCAGTAACAGAAAGTACTAGCACTTCAGCAAGTACAGATGAAGCTTCAGTATCAGCTAGTCAATCAACATCAGCTAGCATTTCAGTTCTTCTTTCAGAAGCTGCATCAGAAGCTGCGTCTGTTTCTGAGTCTAACTCCGTTTCGACTTCAACATCAGCTTCTGTATCTGTATCAGAGTCAGCAGCGGCTTCAACAACAGACAGCCAATCAACTGCTTCATCTGAGTCAACAGCATCAACAACTGCTACAAGTTCAGAAACAGCTGTAACAACTCCTCAAACAAAAGAAGAGGCAAGTGCTGTTCTTGAACAAGTGACTTCAGAAGCTGAGATTCTGGTTCAGATTGCCAATGGTCAAACGACTCCTAGTCAAGAGTTGACAGATGCAGTAGCGGTTAGCACCAAAGAGATTGCGGCAGCTAAGCTTATTTTGGGGAATACTGAAGCGACAGTAGAAGAGATTCAAACAGTGGTTGACTCTGTTAAAAATAGCAGTCAATCACTTGGAGCTTTACTCATAAAAGATGACGAAGATGGTATCATTACATTTGCGCTGGATACGTCAACGACTGCAACAGCATCTGCTGCAGGGAGTGCCAATAATGTTTCTGGTGTTACAACTGAATGGATTATTCCAGATGCGGTTAAGGCAGCTAACACAGGTTTGGATGTGGCTGCCGGAGATGCAAGTGTGACTCCAGCAACGAATGCTGTTCCTACTGAGTATAAAACAACCTTACCAGACGGTCGTGAAGTCTTTACGGTATTAAGTTTAAATTCACAGAGCAATCCAAACAGTGAAAATACTTTTAATAACAAATTTAATAAAGATTATTTCTTCCAATTCTCAAATGATAGAGAGGGAGGAGCCGACAAAATCTATGCTGATTTGGTTGATAAAAGTCAGAATAATACAATTATTGAGTCTATTGAGATTCCTATAGGTTCTTCAGGTAAATTTAGTACCTTGGCTCAATATGAGAGTGCTGGTTATTCATATAATTTTCGATATACCATAACTGAAGATAATACATCAAGTAAAAAATTAGTAATCGATAATCCTCATGGTGGTAATACAAATACCATTGTGTATGATAAGGTTAGTCCAGGCTCTGTTGGTACAGAGTTAAATATCCATGATGTTTTAGTTCCAGTTAGCACGACTCAAGATACTTATTATATTGTAAAAGCTACGGATAAAAGAGCAGAAGAGCTACTAGCTACGTATACTCAGAAAGGTGGATTATCTGGAGATAGTTACACGATTGCTGGTGCTCTAGATTTTAATAATTATGAGTTGATTGTTGAAGATGTGCCGACTGTTACAAATGGAAATTTAACCAGAGATTACACAATAGGGGCGAAGACACTTCAAAGCATTATGACACATAATCTTGTGCGTGAATTGGAAATTACCCGCAAAGATGGTACTCACAAAGTGCATATTTACCTCTTGAATCCAGATGGTGAAAATATGCTATCTTTAGACAGGAATCAGAACATTACGGTAGCAGACCTTACATCAGAAAACTTTATAAAGTTCTTTACATCTGAAGAAATTGTTCCTGGTGCAGTCAATACGCTAGAAGGTAGTTATAGTTACACTTCAAAACATCAATTTGAAAGTTACAAAACTAATCCTCATACAACGACAAATGTTATTACAGGGGAAACTAATAATTTTGCTAGAAATGGAGAAAACTTCCCTGAAGGTAATTTCTTTATTCCAGAGCATGATGCTATAACTCTAAAAGGAAATGACGGTCAACCTTTTGGTTTCGGTGGTGTTCAAATGCGTTTGGTCAATGACAATGTTAAAAATGAACAGCACGCAACTTATTACTATGCTGAAAAAGGTGGCGTTACAGTCTATTACGTTGATACTGAGGGTAACGTTTTACAAGACTCTAAGTCTATTTATGATCATGAAGCTACAAACACAGCATATGATACGAAGTCTGTAAAAGATGAAAAGATCACAGCAGCTGACGGTACAGTCTATTACTACAAAGAAATCGATACAACAGGTCTTAACCCAGCTTCAAGCAACACCGACACTGAAAAACGTACGATTGAAAAAATTACTGAAGAACTTGGTACAGTAGCGCGTGATACGCTTAAAGAAATGACTTATGTCTACGAAAAAGCTGGTAGCGTTGTTGTTAACTACATTGCTGAAGATGGTACAGTTATCAAGGCACCAGTGAATGATGAAACAAACGCTAAGCCAGGTACTGAGTACAACACAACTGATAATAAACCAGAAACCATCACAACAGCAGACGGTAAGACTTATGAGTTGATCCCAACTGCAACAATCGGTAACGAAACTGGTAACGTTGAAGCTGGTAAGACAACAGAAGTAACTTATGTCTACAAAGAAGTCAAAGGTTCAGCATCCGAGTCAAATAGCACATCTGTATCAGAATCAGCAAGTACAGCAATTTCAGAGTCTGAATCAAATAGTAAGTCAGTCTCAGAATCAGCAAGTACAGCTATTTCAGAGTCAGAGTCAAATAGTACGTCTGTATCAGAATCGGTAAGCTCATCAGCGTCTGAATCAGCATCAGTCTCATCTAGCCAATCTGAGTCATTGTCAGCGTCAGCATCTGAATCGGCTTCAGTGTCATCAAGCCAATCTGAGTCATTGTCAGCGTCAGCATCTGAATCGGCTTCAGTGTCATCAAGCCAATCTGAGTCATTGTCAGCGTCAGCATCTGAATCAGCTTCAGTCTCATCTAGTCAATCTGAGTCACTTTCAGCATCAGCGTCTGAGTCAGCTTCAGTCTCATCTAGTCAATCTGAGTCACTTTCAGCATCAGCGTCTGAGTCAGCTTCAGTCTCATCTAGTCAATCTGAGTCACTTTCAGCATCAGCGTCTGAGTCAGCTTCAGTCTCATCTAGTCAATCTGAGTCACTTTCAACATCAGCGTCTGAATCAGCTTCAGTCTCATCTAGTCAATCTGAGTCATTATCAGCGTCAGCGTCTGAATCAGCAAGCACATCAGCATCTGAGTCAGCTTCAACCTCAGCATCTGAGTCAGCTTCGACATCAGCGTCTGAATCAGCAAGCACCTCAGCGTCTGAGTCTGAAACAGCTAAGACAGGTTCAGTTATTGTTAACTATGTGGACTCTGAAGGTAATGTAATCAAAGCACCAGTAACTGGTACAGCTAATGCACCAGTTGGTACAGATTACGATACAACAGATAACAAACCAACTGAAATCGTTACTGAAGACGGTACACGCTATGTTCTTGTTCCATCTAAGACTGTTGGTTCAGAAAACGGAACAGTTGTAGAAGGTGAAACATCAATCACTTATGTTTACCAAAAAGTAGCCAACTGGATTCCACAAATCCCAGGTGTTCCATCAACAGAATACCCAGAGATTCCATATCCATTTGATCCAAACAATCCAGATGTACCAGTAACACCAACACCAGATACTGTTATTCCGTACGTACCAGGTTACACACCAGTAGATCCTAAGGATAATACACCGTTAACTCCAGTAGATCCAGAAGATCCAACTAAAGGCTATGTGCCACCAACACCAGAAACACCAGGTGTTGATACACCAATCCCATACGTACCAGCTGAAACAGCTAAGACAGGTTCAGTTGTAGTTAACTATGTGGACTCTGAAGGTAATGTGATTAAAGCACCAGTAACTGATACAGCTAATGCTGCAGTTGGTACAGATTACGATACAACAGATAACAAACCAACTGAAATCGTTGCTGAAGACGGTACACGTTACGTTCTTGTTCCATCTAAGACTGTTGGTTCAGAAAACGGAACAGTTACAGAAGGTGAAACATCAATCACTTATGTTTACCAAAAAGTAGCGAACTGGATTCCACAAATCCCAGGTGTTCCATCAACAGAATACCCAGAGATTCCATATCCATTTGATCCAAACAATCCAGATGTACCAGTAACACCAACACCAGATACTGTTATTCCGTACGTACCAGGTTACACACCAGTAGATCCTAAGGATAATACACCGTTAACACCAGTAGATCCAGAAGATCCAACTAAAGGCTATGTGCCACCAACACCAGGAAACCCAGGTGTTGATACACCAATCCCATACGTACCAGTTGGAACAGATCCAGTTGATCCATCAACACCAGTTAAGCCTGGTCAACCAACACCGGATGCACCTAAGCCAGTTGTTCCTGCCCAACCAGGTCAACCAGCTCCAAAAGCACCAGTTGCAACACCAGCTAAACCAGCTGCTAAATCAACGCTTAAATCACTTCCAAATACAGGTGAAGAAGCGAATACTTCAGCTCTTCTTGCAGGTTTAGGTCTATTGACAGGAGCAGGTCTCCTTGCAAAACGTCGCAAAAACGATGGTAACAACTAAATAGGTTTTGACATAATATCTCCTCGAAACTTATTATAAAAAGAAATCGCTAGAGTTTTCTCTAGCGATTTTTTGTTTGTTTATTTATTTATTTTAAACAAAGTGATTGATGGCGATAAGGCTTTGGTAAGTGAGATAAGTATAAAGATAAAGAGTTGCTGGTTTTGATAGGAGGGTGATGACTATAAAGCGTTTGAGAGACATTTTACTTAAGCCAGCAACCATGCAAAGAAAATCATCAGGAAATCCAGGTAGGATAAAGGCTGTGGCTAAAAACCAATCAAAGTAATTCCCTTTATCTAAATAGGGAATATATTTGTCGTAGGTCTCTTGGGAGACAAATGCCTTTGCAAAAGATTCTCCATATCGACGGGCTAACAAGAAAGCTAAAATAGAGCCAAGGAATATTCCTGTGAAGTTAAAAATAAAACCATAGAGGGGGCCAAAAAGAGCATGCCCGACAACACAGGTAAGACCCCCAGGGATAAAGGGATAAATCACTTGTATGATTTGAATAAGGATGAAAATCAGAGGTCCCCAGATTCCGATGCGATGGAGAAAACTTTGAAATGGTCCTCCAACAGCAAAAATATTAGGATTAGACTTGATATAGATGGCACCAATAAGTGCTAGCACAATCCCTAAAATCGTGATGACTTGGATGATTTGTTTGTGGTTTAATTGATTTTGTTTCACTTTTTCCATAACAATAACCTCTTTTTCTTACCTCTATTGTATCATTTTAGTAGTACAACGAAATCAGACTTAAGACTGATTTTTTAAAGAGGGAGGTTACTTTTACAGTAAAGGTAAGATGATATTAGTCCAAATCCAACTACAAGGAAGGATTAAAATCATAGCAGGAATCATATCTGCGGAGGGAAAGAGCTTAATATTGGCGATACGAAAGCCTGTGGCTAACATTAAAAATCCTCCGCAGGCCTTAAAGTCTGCGATCATATCAGGGGTAGTCAGAGGAAGGATCAGCTTCGCTAATAAAAATAGGCTATAAAAAATAACAAACTGGGGCAGGGCGATGCTTGAGACGACAAAGCCGAGATTGGTGGCAAAGATAGCAGCAGTAAAAAAGTCTAAGATAGACTTAGAGATTAAAAGACTGGAGTCTCCTGTCATTCCAGCTTCAAGGCTACCGTAGATTCCTGTTCCACTAATGCAAAATAAGACAATAATGGTGACAAGTTGATTAAGCTTGTCACTGTCTAAGGTATTTTCTTGATGAGGAAGAAGTTTACTTATTACCTTTTGCATCCTAACGCCCATTTGATAAACGAAGTCTCCAAAATGAAGCGCAAGGCCGATGCTTGTTCCAATGACAATAGCAAAGACAACGGCTGGCATAGCTTTCATCTGAGTGATAGAAGCTACTCCCATTGCCATCGAACAAATGGCAAAAATAAGATTAATCTGAGTTTTAAATTCTTCTTTGAGGTGGTGACCCAGAAAACCACCAGCTATTCCCCCTAAGATAATGGATAGACTGTTGATCATAATTCCAGTAGGCATAAAATTCTCCTTTTAGATGTTATTTTATCATGGTGGAAAGGGAAATCCAATCTTTTTTTGAGAAAAGGGATACTGTCATTGTAAAATACAGAACGTTTTAGTTAAAAGTGGTATTCTTTGTTCGTTTATGATAAAATATTTAAAAACTTTTTGGAGGTTTAAAATGAAGGCAATTATTACAGTGGTTGGACGCGATAAGGCAGGAATTGTAGCGGGAGTTGCCACTAAGGTAGCTGAGTTGGGTCTAAATATTGATGACATTTCACAAACGGTATTGGATGACTTCTTTACGATGATGGCTATTGTGTCATCGGATGAGAAAAAAGATTTTACACACTTACGTTCAGAATTAGAAGCTTATGGCGATAGCTTGAATGTTAAAATCAATATTCAAAGTGCAGCAATTTTTGATGCCATGCACAACTTATAAGATAGGAGATACTCATGGACATTAGACAGGTTACTGAAACAATTGCGATGATTGAGGAGCAAAATTTTGATATCCGTACCATCACGATGGGAATCTCATTGTTAGATTGTATTGACCCTGATATTGATAAGGCTGCAGAAAAAGTTTATCAAAAAATTGTAACAAAGGCGCAAAACTTGGTAGCTGTTGGAGATGAGATTGCAGCAGAATTAGGGATTCCAATTGTGAATAAGCGTGTTTCAGTGACACCGATTTCATTGATTGGTGCAGCAACGGATGCGACGGACTACCTTCCTTTAGCACACGCACTGGACAGAGCTGCTCAGGAAATTGGGATTGATTTTATTGGTGGTTTTTCTGCTTTGGTTCAAAAAGGTTATCAAAAAGGAGATGATATCCTTATCAACTCTATTCCACGAGCCTTGGCAGAAACGTCCAAAGTGTGTTCGTCAGTCAATATCGGATCCACCAAGACAGGAATTAACATGACCGCTGTTCGTGACATGGGGCGGATTATTAAGGAAACAGCAGAGGCTTCTGATATGGGAGCTGCAAAACTAGTGGTGTTTGCGAATGCTGTTGAGGATAATCCTTTTATGGCAGGGGCCTTCCATGGTGTTGGTGAAGCTGATGTAGTGATCAACGTTGGCGTATCTGGTCCAGGAGTGGTGAAGCGTGCTCTTGAAAAAGTTCGTGGTGAAAGCTTTGATGTGGTGGCAGAAACAGTCAAAAAAACAGCCTTTAAGATCACCCGTATTGGTCAATTGGTTGGACAAATGGCGAGTGAGCGCCTAGGAGTTAAATTTGGGATTGTTGATCTTTCGCTTGCTCCAACTCCAGCTGTAGGTGACTCTGTTGCTCGTGTTTTAGAAGAAATGGGATTAGAAACCGTTGGGACACATGGAACCACTGCTGCCTTGGCTCTTTTGAATGATCAGGTTAAAAAAGGTGGTGTTATGGCTTGTAATCAAGTTGGTGGCCTCTCTGGTGCTTTTATTCCTGTTTCAGAAGATGAAGGGATGATTGCAGCTGTCCAGTCTGGTTCTTTGAATCTTGAAAAGTTAGAAGCTATGACGGCTATTTGTTCTGTTGGGTTAGATATGATTGCCATTCCAGAAGACACACCGTCAGAAACGATTGCTGCTATGATTGCAGATGAGGCTGCTATCGGGGTTATCAATCAAAAAACAACAGCTGTTCGGATTATTCCAAAAGGAAAAGAAGGCGATATGATTGAGTTTGGTGGACTATTAGGAACAGCACCTGTTATGAAAGTTAATCAAGCCTCATCGGCAGACTTTATTGCGCGTGGTGGTCAAATCCCAGCACCAATTCATAGTTTTAAAAATTAAATTTTGATGACACTTGTCCTAGAGACAAGTGTTTTTGTGTTAAAGAGAAGTGCTTTTTGTTATAATAGTAAGATAATGCCCCAAAGGAGAGAGACTTATGGTTAAGACACGTTTGTATATTGCTCGTCACGGGAAAACTATGTTTAATACAATTGGTCGTGCGCAAGGATGGAGTGACACCCCGTTAACAAAAGAGGGGGAAGCTGGTATTCGTGAATTAGGGCTTGGTTTAAAAGCTGCAGATATATCTTTTAAAGCTGCTTTTTCAAGTGATAGTGGACGAACAATCCAAACCATGGGGATTATCCTTGAGGAGACAGGCTATCAAGACCTCCCTTATACTTATGATAAGCGAATTCGTGAGTGGTGTTTTGGTAGTCTTGACGGTGGATATGATGGGGAGCTTTTTCAAGGTGTACTCCCAAGAACCAAAGCTTTCCAAGATGGGCGTGATTTAGAAGATATTTCTTATGAAGAAATTGCGAATAGTATAGTAGAGGTAGATACTGCTAATTGGGCAGAACCTTGGGAGATTTTACGTCACCGTATTTACTCAGGATTTGAAGATATGGCAAAATCTATCCAAGCATCTGGTGGTGGCAATGCTATTGTTGTCAGCCATGGTATGACCATTGGTACTTTTTTATGGTTGATTGATCATCATCAGAAAAAACAAATGATTGAAAATGGTAGTGTTACAGTGGTGACCTATGAAGATGGTCAATTTACCATAGAGGCTGTTGCCGATTTATCTTATAGACTAAAAGGGAGAGAGATGTTAGAAAAGAAACATGACTAAAAAAATAATCAGGTTGGTATTAGGATTGGGGATTGTGATTACATTTTTAACCTCAATTTTCTACTTTATAAAAGGGGAGCAGCCAACGACTGCTAAAACAAGTCAATCAACAACTGCAAAAAGTAGCACGGTGCAGACGAGTCAGTCCAAGTCAGCTACAACAAGTACCTTACCAGATGTTTCCTCTAGTGATTGGGAGCTGATTTTAGTAAATAGAGATCATATCACTGCAGAGTTGAACCCTGAGTTAGCGACTGTCGGAAATATTCAAGTAGATGCTCGAATCGCGGATGCTGTACAGCAGTTTTTAGTAGCAGCTCAAGCACTAGATTCGGCTGAACATTTGATTTCTGGTTATCGTAGTGTAGCGTATCAAGAGCAGGTTTATGAAGGTTATGTGCAACAGGAGATGGCAACGGGACTTAGTCGTGAAGAGGCAGAAAAAAAGGTTCAAACCTATTCACAGCCTGCAGGGGCAAGTGAGCATCAGACAGGTCTTGCAATTGATATGAGCACTGTAGATAGTCTTAATCAAAGTGACCCTGCTTTAGTAGAGAAAGTGAAAGCTTTAGCGCCACAATATGGCTTTGTTTTGCGTTTTTCTGATACAACACAAGATGAGACAGGAATTGGTTATGAGGATTGGCATTATCGTTATGTTGGAAAAGAGTCAGCAGCTTATATGACAGAGCATCATCTTTCTCTGGAAGCTTATTTAGATTTGTTAAAGGAGAATGGTAAATGAGAAAAAAGGTTAGCTTACGTTTTTTAGGTATTGTAATAACAAGCCTTGTTTTCTTTTTCCTCTTGCCTTTGGCATTAAACCATGAGAGACCCTTAGCGCAAAAAAGTATGGGAACCAGATACACAGAGAAACAGTTTATAGAAATGGTCTTACCTTATGCTAAAGAACTATCTGACAGTTATGGTGTGAGAACCTCTATTATATTAGGGCAAGCTTGCTTAGATTCGGGTTATGGGAACTATCTTTTAGCCGTAAAATATCACAATCTTTATGGTATAAAAGCTTCTTTTGGGGAACCTCACATTGAGTTAAGTACCAAGGTTTATGTTAACAGCAAGTGGACTCAGGCGACAGAAGACTTTGTGGTTTATAAATCTTATGAGGAAGCCATGACTTCTTATATGGAACTGTTGCGTGGTGGAACTTATTGGAGTGCAGATTTATATAAGAATGTTGTCACAGCTAATAGTTATCAAAATGCAGCACAAGTTTTACAAGATGGAGGATACTCAACCGATCCCGATTATGCTAGTAAGTTAGTTAAGCTTATTAAAAAACATAGCTTGGACAAATATGATCAGTAAAAAACAGCTTTAGCTGTTTTTTATATTGAGTAGGTTTCATTGTTTATAGAGCGGCATATAGCTGATAAGATTCTATTTTCAAGAAAATCTCGGTCTCTAGACGGATTTTTAGCACTCTTTATAAAAGAGTGCTAATTTTTTGAGTTTTTCGCTTGACTTTATTTGGCTAAGGAGTATAATAGAAACATAAAGTTAGCAGTCGCGGTGGTAGAGTGCTAACGAGAGATAGGAGGCGAGTCAAGTGATCACTCAACGTCAAAGTGATATTTTAAATCTGATAGTTGATATCTTCACGCAAACTCGTGAGCCTGTTGGTTCAAAAGCACTTCAGGCCTCTATCAACTCCAGTAGTGCAACGATTAGAAATGACATGGCAGCTTTAGAGAAGATTGGTCTTTTGGAAAAAGCACATACTTCAAGTGGTCGCTTGCCTAGTCAGGAAGGTTTTCGTTATTTTGTTGAACACTCCTTGACTTTGGATCAAATCGATGAACAAGATGTTTATCAAGTTGTAAAAGATTTTGATCATGAGTTTTTCAAATTGGAGGATATTTTATCACAGGCAGCTCAGACTTTATCGCAACTAACAGGTTATACGGCGGTTGTATTGGATGTGGAACCTAGCCGTCAAGTCTTAACTTCTTTTGAAGTAGTGAAACTCAGCCATCACGATGCTCTAGCGGTTTTGACACTAGATGATACTACTCCTGTAACGGTTCAGTTTGCGATTCCTAAAAGTTTCTTAGATAGCGACTTGAATACTTTGAAGACGGTAGTTATTGAACGATTTGTGGGTGAGCGTGTCTTAGATATTCATTATCGTCTAAGGACAGAGATTCCTCAAGTGATGCAACGTTATTTTAAGCGGACAGATCATGTGTTAGATTTATTTGATTATATTTTTTCTGCTATGTTTAGAGAAAATCTCATATTGGCAGGAAAAGGAAATGTTCTCACCTTTGCAGGTTTAGAAACTTATCAGTTTTTGGACAATGATCAAGCCTTAGCACTTGAAATTCGTTCTAGCTTAGACCAAAATCATAAACAAGCTGTTCAGATAGCTGAAAGTAAGGAAGAAAGTTTGTCAGACTTGACAGTGATTCATCAGCATTTTCTTATTCCTTATAGGGGACTTGGGATTATTACCTTGATTGGTCCAGTTGAGTTGGATTATCGTAGAATTATGAGTTTGATGAATATTATTGCTCAGGTATTAACGGCTAAGTTGGGAGACTTTTTCCGCTATCTTAATAGCAATCACTACGAGGTCAATTAAATAGTAAAATTAGAAAATAAAGAGGTAATAGCGTGTCAGAAGAAATTAAAAACGAAGAAGTTGTTGAAGAAGCAGTTGAGGCGGCAGCAGAAGAAGTCGCTGAAGAAACAGCTGAAACAACAGAAAAATCAGAACTAGAGCTTGCTAACGAACGTGCAGATGAATTTGAGAACAAGTACTTGCGTGCTCATGCAGAGATGCAAAATATCCAACGTCGTGCTAACGAGGAGCGTCAAAGCTTACAACGCTATCGTTCACAAGACTTGGCGAAAAAAGTGTTACCAAGCTTAGATAACCTAGAGCGTGCACTTCAAGTTGAAGGCTTATCAGATGATGTCAAAAAAGGGATTGAGATGGTACAAGAAAGTCTGATTCAAGCTCTTAAAGAAGAAGGGGTTGAAGAAGTTGTTGTTGACACTTTTGACCATAATCTTCATATGGCTGTTCAAACTTTACCAGCAGATGATGATCACCCAGCAGATACTATCGCAGAAGTCTTCCAAAAAGGTTACAAACTTCACGATCGTCTCTTAAGACCAGCTATGGTTGTGGTCTATAACTAAACGAAAATTTGACCGAAATGTCATGCACAGTAGTTTGCAACCAATCGCTTCGTTGAGAGGCTCCTGGCTCTTGGGCAAAGCTTGTGTCGGTAGCTCTAAGGTCGCTAAAGCGACAAGAGTTACTCGAAAACTATGAAAAAACCTCGTCTGCAATGACGGTAAACTATGAATGAATAAAAAGAAAACTAAAATAAGAGGTAAAACACATGAGTAAAATTATCGGTATTGACTTAGGAACAACAAACTCAGCAGTTGCAGTTCTTGAAGGAACAGAAAGTAAAATCATCGCAAACCCAGAAGGAAACCGCACAACACCGTCTGTTGTATCTTTCAAAAACGGTGAAATTATCGTTGGTGATGCAGCAAAACGCCAAGCAGTAACTAACCCAGATACTATCATCTCTATCAAATCAAAAATGGGAACTTCTGAAAAAGTTTCAGCAAACGGTAAAGAATACACGCCACAAGAAATCTCAGCCATGATTCTTCAATATCTTAAAGGTTATGCAGAAGATTACCTTGGTGAGAAAGTCACTAAAGCGGTTATCACCGTTCCAGCTTACTTCAATGATGCCCAACGTCAAGCAACTAAAGATGCTGGTAAAATTGCTGGTCTTGAAGTAGAACGTATCGTCAACGAGCCAACTGCAGCAGCCCTTGCTTATGGTTTGGACAAGACAGACAAAGACGAGAAAATCTTGGTATTCGACCTTGGTGGTGGTACTTTCGACGTTTCCATTCTTGAACTTGGTGATGGTGTCTTTGATGTACTTGCAACAGCAGGTGACAACAAACTTGGTGGTGACGACTTTGACCAAAAAATTATCGACCACATGGTGGATGAGTTCAAAAAAGAAAATGGTATTGATTTAGCAGCTGATAAAATGGCACTTCAACGTTTGAAAGATGCGGCTGAAAAAGCGAAAAAAGATCTTTCAGGTGTCACTTCAACGCAAATCAGTTTGCCGTTCATCACTGCAGGTGCAGCAGGTCCGCTTCACTTGGAAATGACATTGACACGTGCTAAATTTGATGAATTGACACATGACCTTGTAGAGCGTACAAAAACACCAGTTCGTCAAGCCCTTTCAGATGCAGGCTTGTCTATTTCAGAAATTGATGAGGTTATCCTTGTTGGTGGTTCAACACGTATCCCAGCCGTTGTAGAAGCTGTTAAAGCTGAAACTGGTAAAGAGCCAAACAAATCTGTTAACCCTGACGAAGTGGTTGCTATGGGTGCGGCTATCCAAGGTGGTGTCATCACGGGTGATGTGAAAGATGTCGTTCTTCTTGATGTTACTCCATTGTCACTTGGTATTGAAACAATGGGTGGTGTCTTTACAAAACTTATCGATCGCAACACAACTATCCCAACGTCTAAATCACAAGTCTTCTCAACTGCAGCAGACAACCAACCAGCCGTTGACATCCACGTGCTTCAAGGTGAGCGTCCAATGGCAGCAGACAACAAGACTCTTGGTCGCTTCCAATTGACAGATATCCCAGCAGCACCTCGTGGTATCCCACAAATCGAAGTAACATTTGACATTGATAAAAACGGTATCGTGTCTGTAAAAGCTAAAGATCTTGGTACACAAAAAGAACAACATATCGTGATCAAGTCTAACGACGGTCTTTCAGAAGAAGAAATCGAGCGCATGATGAAAGATGCAGAAGCTAACGCAGAAGCAGATGCAAAACGTAAAGAAGAAGTTGACCTTCGCAATGAAGTGGATCAAGCTATCTTTGCCACAGAAAAAACGATCAAAGAAACTGAAGGTAAAGGTTTTGACACAGAACGTGACGCAGCACAAGCAGCTCTTGATGAGTTGAAAGCTGCTCAAGAAGCTAACAACCTTGATGATATGAAGGCAAAACTTGAAGCCCTTAACGAAAAAGCACAAGCACTTGCTGTTAAAATGTATGAGCAAGCCGCAGCAGCTCAACAAGCCCAAGCAGGTGCAGAAGGCACACAAACTGCTGATAACGCAGGCGATGACGTCGTGGATGGGGAATTCACTGAGAAGTAAGGTAAGATGTGAGAGCGGTAAAAGAACAATAGAAAAATAAAAACTTGACACTGAATACTTGTATTCAAGGAGAGTTATCTTGTTTCCGAAGTTCTTAGCTTGAATTCAATTCTCATCTTCTTGAGAATAGAAAACATTAGTCAATCAAGATTCCAATCACAGAGGTTGCAACCCAGCCTCTGTTTTTGGGTAAATACCCTTCTAACTTTTACAGAATTGAATATACCTACGACTCTGTGGGAAAGTCAAAAAGTCTGGGGATAGACTTTTTGAGGAATGCCTGTCGCTCCTTATTTTTCTTTGAGTCGCTTAACGGCTTAATATCTTTACAGAAAGGAAAGTGTTCGTAATCGAACACGGGCTACTTTCTATATTCTAAAGAAAGGAATTGAACCCGCCCTAAAAGCTGTGTGAAAAAGATAAATCGCCTAGAAAATCAGGATTTTCTGCCGATTTCCTATTTTCGCTTTGCTTTTCACGGGCTTGGTATCTTATATGAACAATACTGAATTTTACGATCGTCTGGGGGTATCTAAGGATGCTTCTCAGGACGAGATAAAAAAAGCTTATCGTAAGATGTCTAAAAAGTATCACCCCGACATCAATAAAGAGCCTGGTGCTGAACAGAAGTATAAGGATGTTCAGGAGGCTTATGAAACCCTAAGTGATAGTCAAAAACGTGCTAACTATGATCAATTTGGCGCTGCAGGAGCTCAAGGAGGCTTTGGTGGCGGAGCTGGTGGTTTTGGCGGTTTTGATGGAGCTGGTGGTTTTGGTGGTTTTGAGGATATCTTCTCAAGTTTCTTTGGAGGTGGCGGAGCTAGTCGTAATCCGAATGCTCCTCGTCAAGGAGATGATCTTCAATATCGTGTTGATCTAACATTTGAAGAAGCGGTTTTTGGTGCTGAAAAAGAGGTGCGTTACCATCGTGAAGCATCTTGTCACACTTGTGATGGGTCAGGTGCTAAACCAGGGACTAGCCCTGTCACTTGTGGGCGCTGTCATGGTTCAGGGATTATTAATGTTGATACTCAAACCCCACTTGGTATGATGCGCCGTCAAGTTACCTGTGATGTCTGTCATGGTACTGGTCAAGAAATTAAAGATCCATGTCAAACATGTCGTGGTACTGGACGTGAGAAACAAGCGCATAATGTTTCAGTGAAAATTCCAGCAGGGATTGAAACTGGGCAACAAATTCGTTTATCAGGACAAGGTGAGGCAGGCTATAATGGTGGTCCTTATGGTGATCTTTACGTTGTTGTGAATGTTTTAGCAAGTGATAAATTTGAACGAGAAGGCTCAACGATTTACTATAGTTTGAACCTATCATTTGTTCAAGCAGCCCTTGGGGACACTATAGAAGTTCCTACTGTCCACGGTCCAGTTGAGTTAGCGATTCCAGCAGGAACACAAACTGGTAAGACTTTCCGCCTTAGAGGGAAAGGGGCACCGCGACTACGTGGTAATGGTCAAGGTGATCAGCATGTAACAGTAACAGTTGTCACTCCAACTAAGCTCAATGACGCACAAAAAGAAGCGTTAAAAGCTTTTGCAGCAGCGGGTGGAGATAAAGCAGTCCATCCTAAGAAAAAAGGCTTCTTTGATAAAATGAAAGATGCTTTTGAAGGAGAGTAGAGCTTAAGCTCTGCTCTTTTTGAATTTAACAGCGTTGTTCAGATGCTTCTCTTTTGTTATAATGGATATAACGATGTAATAATTATGAAAAGTTTCAGAAAAATTTAAAAAAGAGAGGTTGATGATGGATACGTTAAAGAAAAGGCTGGGTAGACGAATCAGGGAAGCGAGAGAGAAAAGCAGTTTATCGCGTGAACAACTTTGTCGAGATGAGAGTCAATTGACAGTAAGGCAGTTGGCTAGAATTGAATTAGGGCAATCTCTTCCCTCTATTGTTAAATTAAAGTATATTTCAGATACCTTAGAAATGGACATGGTTGATTTGCTAGAAGGCGATAACCTGACTATTCCCGAATCCTACTTTGAATTAAAATATAAATTATTGAAGTTTCCAAGTTATGGAGATTCTGAGAGAATGCAACAAAAGTCAGAGCTAATTACTAGTATTTATGATACTTATCTGGATATCTTACCTGAAGATGAGCTGTTTACTTTGGAGCTATTAGAAAATATCCAAGAGCATCGCATTACAGGTAATAGCGTAGAAGCAGAAGTGATTTTTGAAGATTACTTCTCACAATTATTAACTAAACAACACTACCAGTTGAATGATCTTTTGTTGTCAAGTTATTATTTGATGCAATCTGGGCAGAATAGTAAAAAACAAGCTGACATAAAGTTAATTATTGACACTATTTTAGCTCAGCCGTTGAAAGCATCTGATGAATATAGTTTTGCTTTATTGGGGGCGATGTCTTCAGTGGCAGTGTACTATGTTCTCATGGAAAAATTTGAGGATATTGGGAATTTAACGGAAAAAATGAATACTATTATTGATTGGACAGGACAACATAGTTTAAAACCAGTTGTATTAATGTTAGAGGCAAAGTATCATTTGAAAGTGGTTCAAGATAAATTAAAAGCTGAGGAATTGTATAAGCTGGGAATTTTTCTGGCAAAAACATTTGGAGACCAGGTTTTAGAGAAAAAAATTTCCCAAGAAATGAAAAATGATCTGACAACATGACATTTATGTCATGTTGTTTTGTTAATTTCTAAGTTATAATGGATTCAATAAATCAAGAGAGGAGATTATAAAATGAAAATGTTTTTAGGTGTTCTTTTAGTACACTGGTTCCATATTTTTGGCTAATCAATCTAACTTCCTTCCTTCGCTTTCGGAGGGAGTTTTTTTGTCCCCGTACAGTTTTTATGAGAGTCTCTTGTTCTGCTATTTTTAGAGTGTTATAATGAATAACATGACAAGATATAAAGCAATTGTTTCTTATGATGGCTCTGCATTTTCTGGCTTTCAGCGCCAGCCTCATGCACGTAGCGTTCAGGAAGAAATAGAAAAAACATTAAAAAGACTAAATAGTGATCAAGAAGTGACGATCTATGGTGCAGGGCGAACGGATGCTGGTGTCCATGCATACGGTCAAGTCATTCATTTTGACCTGCCACAATTACGAGATGTTGAGAAATTACGTTTTGGCTTAGATACGCAGTGTCCAGAGGATATTGATATCGTTAAGGTTGAGGTAGTTGATGAGCAATTTCATGCAAGGTACAATAAACATAGTAAAACTTATGAATTTCTTGTGGATAGTGGCCGTCCTAAAAATCCTATGATGCGCCATTACGCAACTGCCTATCCTTATCCTTTAGATTTGGCTTTAATGCAAGAAGCTATTCAAGATTTGATTGGAACACATGATTTTACAGGTTTCACTGCATCAGGTACCAGTGTTGAAAATAAGGTCAGGACAATCACAGAAGCCAGTGTTCGTCAGGGAGATAGTCCTCAGTTTTTTATCTTTACCTTCAAAGGAAATGGTTTTTTATACAAACAGGTAAGAAATATGGTTGGAACCCTTTTAAAAATCGGAAATGCTCGTATGCCAGTATCACAAATTAAGACAGTCTTAACATCAAAAAATCGTGATTTAGCTGGACCAACTGCGGCTCCAGAAGGTTTGTATTTAAAGGAGATTAGCTATGAAGAATAAATTTATTTTGGCTCTATCGGGAAATGATATTTTCAGTGGTGGGGGCTTACACGCAGATTTGACGACCTATACTGTTAATAAATTGCATGGCTTTGTAGCTGTGACGTGTTTGACAGCAGTAACGGAAAATGGTTTTGAGGTTTTCCCAACCGACAAAGGGATATTCTCGGCCCAATTAAGCAGTTTGAAAGATGTTGATTTTTCAGCTATTAAGATTGGCCTTTTGCCAAATATTGAAATCGCACAAAAGTCTTTGGACTTTATCAAAAGCCATTCTGACTGTCCAGTTGTTTTAGATCCTGTTTTAGTGTGTAAGGAAAATCATGACTTGGAAGTGAGTCAGCTAAGAGATGAGTTGATTAAGTTTTTCCCATATGTGACTATAGTCACGCCAAATTTAGCAGAAGCGCAGCTTTTGACCCAAACAAGGATTACAAATCTTGAGGAGATGAAAGCTGCAGCTAAAATCTTATACGATTTAGGGGCTAAACATGTTGTCATTAAGGGGGGGAATCGTTTCCATCAAGAACAAGCGACTGATGTCTTTTATGACGGTCAAGATTACAAGATACTAGAATATCCTGTTTTGCCACAAAATAATATTGGAGCAGGTTGTACCTTTGCTTCAAGTATTGCCAGTCAACTGGTTTTAGGAAAATCTGTCTTAGAAGCCGTTGCTGTATCTAAAGACTTTGTTTATCAAGCGATTCAATCATCTGATCAGTATGGAGTGGTACAATATGAAGAAAACTAATATCAATTTGCTAGCACAATTGGCTATTATTACAGCGCTAAGTATTATTTTGGGGATTTATGTTCAAATTAAGACGCCGACTGGTTTTCTAACCTTGTTAGATGCTGGGATTTATTTTAGTGCTTTTTACTTTGGTAAAAAAGAAGGTGCTATTGTCGGTGCTTTATCTGGTTTTTTGATTGACTTGATTTTAGGCTATCCGCAGTGGATGTTTATCAGCTTATTGGCGCATGGGGGACAAGGTTACTTTGCGACATGGCATAAAAACAAAGTACTTAGCTTAAGTGTCGCCTCTCTTGTGATGGTAGGGACCTACTTTTTATTTTCTATTTTCTTTTATAATTTAGGAGAGGCTCTTGCAGGAGTTTTAGGAAATGTGATGCAGAATTTTGTTGGAATGGCAGTTGGTTATTTCTTAGCTCGCATATTAAAGGAACGTGTAGGATAGGAGGAGTCTGTGATGGATTTACAACGGTTGGAAAAACAAACTAGAGCACTTGTTTTAGATATTCTTGATCGATCAAAGATTAAAGCTAACCATATTTTTGTTTTAGGGTTATCTTCTAGTGAAGTGGCTGGTGAAATCATTGGGACGGCTTCGAGCCAAAAAATAGGTGAAGTGATTGTAAAGACTTTGTTGGATGAGCTAACCCCGCGTGGGATTTATTTAGCAGTTCAAGGTTGTGAACATCTCAATCGAGCTTTGGTAGTAGAGCGTCAATTAGCAGAAGATAAAGATCTTGAAATTGTTAATGTTTTACCCAACCTTCATGCGGGAGGCAGTGGTCAATTGGCGGCCTTTAAGTATATGTCAGATCCAGTTGAGGTGGAAGAAGTGGTTGCACATTCTGGTTTAGACATTGGGGACACCTCCATTGGGATGCACATCAAACGTGTCCAAGTTCCGCTTAGACCAATTTATCGTGAGTTGGGCGGTGCTCATGTGACTGCTCTAACCACACGACCTAAGTTAATTGGTGGTGCAAGGGCTACTTATCATGACGATCCTATTAGAAAATACTAAGAGAGTGAAAAAACGAAAAGTAAGTAAAAAAATAGGCTAGAAAAGACAGTTAAGATGTCTTTTCTAGCCTATTTTTCTTTAGGTTAAAGTAGCGGTGCCTTGATCAGTTGTGAGTGCTTTTGATGTTGTTCTTAATAAAGTAAACTCTGAAATGTGTCTCTAGGTGATGGGGTCTGATTATGTGATAAGATTTTGTTCCTTTAGGGCCTCTTGGTAGAGTTTATAAAAAGTATAGTAAATCTCGTTTTGTTTTCCATTTTCAGTGATAATGTCAATTCTAAAAACAAAAGTCCCTGTTGTTGTCGTTCGGCCGCCAAGGATAATAGGACTACCGATGATTTCTGGATAGTGTCCGACTTCTTTCTGATTGACTTGGTGAATAATGTCAGTGACCTGTTCTAAGTCAGAATCAAAAGGGAGAGGGAGGTCGATTTGAGCCTTCATTTGCCCACGTGATTGGTTGCCGACAATGGTGATGTTTCGATTGGGGATAAAGTAAACCGTACCATCGACACTTTTAACCTGAGTTGTTCGCAAGCCAACACTGGTAACAGTCCCTGTAATGGTGGAGACTTGTATGCTGTCACCAACATCGAATTGACGTTCAAAAAGGATAAAAAATCCATTAACAAGATCGGTCAAAAAGCCCTGCGCTCCAAGTCCCACAGCTATTCCAGCTATTCCAGCACCAGCAAGAAGGCTAGATATAGGCAATCCTAACAGAGATAAAATCCAATAAAGAACAAAGAACCCTAAAGTGTAGTCCATCACATTTTGGGACAATTTAATAAGAGTTTCTTGTCGTCCCTTGGTTTGACCAGAGAAGTTAACCGATTTAACGATGGTTTTTTTAAAGGTATAGTGGGCAAAACGCTTGACTAAACTATAAGCTATCAGTAAAGCTATAATGGCTAATAATTTTGAGGTGAGAGAAATGGCTAAGCTTTCAATGTCAAGGCTATTCCAGTATTTTGTGATAAATGTCATAATTCCTCCTTTGATTATAGTTTAGCAAAAAAAGCTTCTGCGTGTTCCTGCAGAAGTTTGAGTAAAAAATATAGAAGAAAAAAGTTTGTTCTTGAAGGTGAAACAAGATAAAAAAAGTTTGAATTTACTATTAAATATGATAAAATGAAAGGTGAAATAAAATTTTTAAGGAGAATTGACTTAATGTCTACATCATTTGAAAACAAAGCGACAAACCGTGGTGTGATTACCATCACGATTGGTCAAGATAAAATCAAACCAGCCCTTGACCAAGCTTTTAATAAAGTAAAGAAAGATTTGAATGTGCCAGGTTTCCGTAAAGGTCACATGCCACGCCCTGTCTTTAACCAACGTTTTGGTGAAGAAGCACTTTTTGAAGATGCTTTGAACAGCATTTTGCCATCAGCTTATGCTGCAGCTGTTGAAGAGCTTGGACTTGATATCGTTGCACAACCAAAAATTGACGTAGTTTCAATGGAAAAAGGTCAAGACTGGACAATAACAGCTGAAGTTATTACAAAACCAGAAGTTAAATTGGGTGACTATAAAGACCTTGAAGTTTCTGTAGAAGTTTCAAAAGAAGTTACTGATGAAGAAGTTGATGCTAAGGTTGAACGTGAGCGCAACAACTTGGCTGAACTTGTTATTAAAGATGGAGCT
The DNA here is from genome assembly GCF_053203725.1 of Streptococcus porcorum. Classification (NCBI taxonomy): domain Bacteria; kingdom Bacillati; phylum Bacillota; class Bacilli; order Lactobacillales; family Streptococcaceae; genus Streptococcus; species Streptococcus porcorum. The sequence goes on from NZ_JBRUDG010000024.1 coordinate 21,452, forward strand.
GCTGAGCAAGGTGATACTGTTGTGATTGACTTTGTTGGTTCAGTTGACGGTGTTGAATTTGACGGTGGTAAAGGCGATAACTTCTCACTTGAACTTGGTAGCGGTCAATTCATCCCAGGTTTTGAAGACCAATTAGTTGGTGCAAAAGCTGGTGAAACAGTTGAAGTAAACGTTACTTTCCCAGAAGATTATCAAGCTTCAGATCTTGCAGGTAAAGCAGCTAAATTTGTGACAACTGTTCACGATGTTAAAGCTAAAGAAGTTCCTGCGCTTGATGATGAATTAGCAAAAGATATTGATGATGAAGTGGCAACACTTGATGAATTAAAAGCTAAATATCGTAAAGAGCTTGAAGCAGCAAAAGAGATTGCATTTGATGATGCAGTAGAAGGTGCGGCACTTGAGTTAGCAGTTGCAAACGCTGAAATCGTTGAATTGCCAGAAGAGATGGTTCACGAAGAAGTACACCGTGCTATGCAAGAGTTCATGGGTAATATGCAACGTCAAGGAATCTCTCCTGAAATGTACTTCCAATTAACAGGTACAAGTGAAGAAGACCTTCACAAGCAATACGAAGCAGATGCAGATCGTCGTACACGCACAAATCTTGTGATTGAAGCAATTGCTAAAGCAGAAGGTTTTGAAGCATCTGAAGAAGAGATTGAAAAAGAAATCACTGACTTGGCTACTGAGTACAAAATGCCAGTTGAACAAGTTCGTTCACTTCTATCAGCTGACATGTTGAAGCATGATATCGCAATGAAAAAAGCAGTAGAAGCGATCACAAGCACTGCTAAAGTGAAGTAATAAAACGATAAAAGATTGGAATGCTCCAGTCTTTTATTTTTTACACAAATTATGAGAAATATTTTGACGAATGCAAAAATTTAGCGTAAAATAGTAATGCTATTAGTTTATAAAGATATGATGGGTGATTTGTCATATGTGACTAAGTAGAGCGCATAGTAGGTAAGCAACCTTTTGCGTAGTGTTATTATTAAAGATGACCAACAAGATCACTGCTTTAGGTATTTAATGTGACTTGTCTCATGGTCGTTCTATCATCTAATTAAGGAGAACTGTTTTGGAATTAGACGTATTTGCTGGTCAAGAAAAAAGTGAATTATCAATGATTGAAGTGGCACGGGCAATCTTAGAATTACGTGGTCGTGATAAAGAGATGTATTTCAGTGACTTAGTTAATGAAATTCAAACTTATCTTGGAAAATCAGATTTAGAAATCCGTGAAGCACTTCCATATTTCTACTCAGATTTGAACACTGATGGTAGTTTTATTCCGTTGGGTGAAAATAAATGGGGTCTTCGTTCATGGTATGCTGTTGATGAGATTGATGAAGAGATTATCACGCTTGAAGAAGATGATGAAGGCGCACCAAAACGTAAGAAAAAACGTGTTAATGCCTTTATGGATGGCGATGAAGATGCCATTGATTACAACGATGATGATCCAGAAGATGAATCTTATACACGTAATGATGAAATAGGATATGACGAAGAAAATCCAGATGATGAAAAATCAGAAGTAGAATCATATGATTCTGAAATCAATGAAATTATCCCAGATGATGATTTGGAAGAAGATGTAGAAATCAATGAAGAGGATGATGAGTTTTCAGAGGATGATGAGTCTGAAGATTTGGGATAAACATTTTCAATTTGACAAAATCTGATGGATGGTTTATAGTATTTATCGGGCACCTCTTTTTGAGGTCGGATAAGCTCCCTAAGTTTTTAGGGAGTATTTTTTGTTTTTTATAGGCAAAAACTCCAAATTTCAGTGATTATTTTTAGGAAGAGGAAAGAAAATGACAAAGTATATTTTCGTAACGGGTGGTGTTGTATCATCTATTGGTAAGGGGATTGTAGCAGCAAGTTTAGGCCGTTTGTTAAAAAACAGAGGCCTGAAGGTGACTATTCAAAAATTTGATCCTTATATCAATATTGATCCAGGAACCATGAGTCCTTACCAACATGGTGAAGTGTATGTTACTGATGATGGTGCTGAAACCGATCTTGATTTAGGACACTATGAACGTTTTATTGATATTAATCTTAATAAATACTCTAATGTCACAACAGGGAAAATCTATAGTGAAGTTCTTCGTAAGGAGCGTAGAGGGGAGTATCTTGGAGCTACTGTTCAGGTTATTCCACATATCACTGATGCTTTGAAAGAAAAAATTAAGCGAGCAGCGACAACAACAGACTCAGATGTTATTATTACCGAGGTAGGTGGGACAGTTGGTGATATTGAAAGTCTTCCTTTCCTTGAGGCTCTCCGTCAAATGAAGGCTGATGTGGGGTCGGATAATGTGATGTATATTCATACCACTCTTCTGCCTTATTTAAAAGCAGCAGGCGAGATGAAAACTAAACCTACACAGCATTCAGTTAAAGAGTTACGTGGACTGGGTATCCAACCTAATATGTTGGTTATTCGTACGGAGCAACCTGTTGAACAAGGCGTTAAGAATAAATTAGCTCAATTTTGTGATGTCGCACCAGAAGCTGTTATTGAATCGCGAGATGTAGAGCATATTTATCAAATTCCGCTAAATATGCAGGCGCAAAATATGGATCAAATTGTTTGTGATCATTTGAAGATTGATGCCCCTAAAGCGGATATGACAGAGTGGTCTGCGATGGTGGATAAGGTGATGAACCTTAAAAAGACAACAAAGATTGCTCTTGTTGGGAAATATGTTGAATTGCCTGATGCTTATCTTTCAGTTGTAGAAGCGCTTAAACACTCAGGTTATACCAATGATTCGGCAATTGACTTGAATTGGGTCAATGCAGCTGAGGTGACTAAAGAGAATGTTTCTGACCTTTTAGGTGATGCCGATGGTATTATTGTTCCTGGTGGATTTGGTCATCGTGGAACAGAAGGTAAAATTCAAGCGATTCGTTATGCGCGTGAAAATGACGTCCCTATGCTAGGGGTTTGTTTGGGGATGCAATTGACGTGTGTTGAGTTTGCTCGTCATGTTCTTAATTTAGAAGGTGCTAACTCCGCTGAACTTGATCCAGAAACTAATTATCCAATTATTGATATTATGCGTGATCAAATTGATATTGAGGATATGGGGGGGACACTTCGTTTAGGTTTGTACCCATGTAAGCTAAAAGCAGGAAGTCGTGCAGCAGCAGCTTATAACAATCAAGAAGTTGTTCAACGTCGCCACCGTCATCGTTATGAGTTTAACACAGCTTTTCGTGAGCAATTTGAAGCGGCTGGTTTTGTTTTCTCAGGCGTCTCACCAGATAATCGTTTGATGGAAGTCGTTGAGTTGCCAGATAAAAAATTCTTTGTTGCAGCACAATATCATCCAGAGTTGCACTCTCGTCCAAATCGTCCAGAGGAACTTTATACAGCCTTTGTGACAGCGGCGGTTGAAAATACAAAATAAGAAAGAGGCTCAGCCCTCTTTTTTTCAGTTGCCAAAAAGTGTATAATAAACCCTATGAGAAAATTATGGATAAAACATATTGTACTAGGTTTAATAGCAATTAGCCTACTAAGTACTGGAGTGGCTAGTTTTTATTTCTTTCATGTAGCGCAAGTAAGAGCTGAAAAGAGCTTTATTAATAATACGCCGACAGCCAAATCAGATCCGCTTTATGAAGACGAACAGAAGTTTGATCAGCTGTTCAAAGAAATACTTTGGATGAATCATCAAGGGGTTAAACAAGATGCTTGGTATGTCAAAGCAGATCAAGAAACAGATAAAACGGTTATTATTGTACATGGTTTTGCTCAAAGTAAAGAAAAAATGAAAGCTTATGGTTGGCTATTTCATGAACTGGGCTATAATGTTCTGATGCCTGACAATGTTGCTTCGGGTGATAGTGGCGGTCGTATTATAGGATATGGATGGAATGACCGTCTGAATCTAATGAAGTGGATTGATATTTTACTGGAGCGTCAACCTAATAGTCAGATTACCTTGTATGGTCTGTCTATGGGAGCAGCTACTGTGATGATGGCTAGTGGTGAAAAGCTACCAGCACAAGTTAAAACCATTATTGAAGATGCAGGTTATACCAGTGTTTGGGATGAATTGAAGTATCAAGCAAAGGATATGTATGGTCTCCCAGCCTTTCCAATTTTATATGGTGTCTCTAGCATTTCTAAATTACGTGCAGGTTTTTCGTATGGACAAGCTAGCGCAGTTAATCAATTATCTAAAAATACTAGACCAACCTTATTTATTCATGGGGATGCAGATGATTTTGTTCCTACAGAGATGGTTTATGAAAATTATCATGCGACTAAAGGACCTAAGGAATTGTATATCGTCAAAGGTGCAGGACACGCTAAAACATTGGCAAAAGATAAGTTAGCTTACCGAGAGCAGATTGAAAAATTTTTGAAAAAATACGAAAAATAATATTGACAACTAATATAGTAAGATGCTATACTATATTATGTTGACGCGGGGGTGGCGGAATTGGCAGACGCGCAGGATTAAGGATCCTGTGACCGCTTTAGGTCGTAAGGGTTCAAGTCCCTTTCTCCGCATAAGAGAGTGAAAAAAGAGCAGTTACCTTGGCAATTGTTCTTTTTTTGTACTCATAGAAGAGAGAGCTAGAAAGAGAGCTAGAAAATGTTTCAGAAATTCTTGGGCTCTTTGTCAACTGTAGTGGGTAGATGAAAAGCTAACACCTAGAGAGGACGAACTTCGTTCTCTCTTTCTTTATGTTCAAGCCAATCAAAATCCGTTTTTTAAAGTTTTCAAAGTTCCTGAAACCAAAGGCATTTCTTTTAATGACTTTGATGAGATTATTGGTAGCTTCCAGTTTGGCGTTGGAATAAGGCAATTCCATGGCGTTTAAAACCTTGTCTTTATCCTTTAGAAATGTCTTAAATACTGTCTGGAAAATAGGATTAACAGCGGT
>NZ_JBRUDG010000025.1:0-26219 GCF_053203725.1 Streptococcus porcorum
CGACTCCCTATGCAAACTTTAGGATGGAAATCTCCTATCGATATCAGAAAAGCTTTACTAGGAGCTAGCTCCTAGTAAAGCTTAACAAATGGATAGCTTCAAAATAACATTTTAGGTCTCACATCATTGACAAAGGTACATATCTCTATGCTAGATACCTCTGGCCAATAAAAAAACAGCCAAAGCTGTCTTTTTATTTTGCATAATCTATCGCACGTAACTCGCGAATGACCGTTACCTTAATATTTCCTGGGTAATCCAAGTTTTGTTCAATCTTTTCACGAATCTTATGTGCTAAAATCGTCACTTGATCATCAGAGACTTTATTCGGTTGAACCATGATTCGAATTTCACGTCCTGCTTGGAGGGCAAAACTAGTTTGTACACCATCAAAACTTGTCGCAATCTCTTCTAAATCACGAAGACGCTTAATATAATTTTCCATTGATTCATTACGAGCTCCTGGACGAGCTGAACTCAAGGCATCTGCCGCGGCAACTAAAACCGCAATAACATTATCTGGTTCAACATCTCCATGGTGGCTAGCAATTGTATTCACTACAACAGGATGCTCTTTATATTTGCGGGCAAATTCTGTTCCAATCTCAACATGACTCCCCTCGACCTCACGATCAATAGCTTTCCCCATATCATGCAAGAAACCTGCCCGACGAGCTAGCGCAACATTCTCACCCAACTCACCTGCTAAAATACCAGCGAGCTTACCAACTTCTACAGAGTGACGGAGAACATTTTGCCCGTAGCTTGTCCTAAACTGTAAACGTCCCATGATTTTAATCAAATCAGGATGCAAATTCAACGCACCAATCTCAAAAGCGGCTGCCTCTCCATATTCTCGAATACGGTGATCCATCTCTAGTCGATTTTTTTCAACCAACTCTTCGATACGGGCTGGATGAATCCGTCCATCTTGAATAAGAGCTTCAAGGGTCATTCGAGCAATCTCTCGGCGAATCGGATCAAATCCTGATAAAACAACCACCTCTGGTGTGTCATCGATGATAATATCAATACCAGTTAAACTCTCAAGGGTACGAATATTACGCCCTTCTCGACCAATAATCCGTCCTTTCATACTATCATCTGGTAGGTGGACTGTTGTAATAGTATGCTCTGTCACATAATCACCAGCAAGGCGTTGCATCGCTTGAGATAATAAATCCTTAGCCATCTTATCAGACTTATCTTTGACCTCAAGCTCCGCTTCTTTTATGCGACTGGCAATCTCATGAGTTAAGTTATTCTCTGTCTCTGTTAAGATAATCTCACGCGCTTCTGCAATAGTCATGGCAGCAACGCGTTCTAATTCTGATTTCTTTTCTTCTTCTAATTGGGCAACTTGTTCTTCACGCTCATCAATGTATCTAGATTTATCTGAAAGACTTTGTTCTTTTTGTTCGAGCAGCTTTTCTTTCCCACTCAAATTTTCATCCTTACGATCAAGAGAAGAGGCACGTTCTGTTAGACGTGTTTCCATTTGTTTCAACTCTTGCTTTTCGGATTTAAACTCTTTTTCAATCTCTTCACGATATCTTCTAGCTTCTTCCTTTGCCTCTAAAAGTAACTCTTTTTTATAAGCTTTACCTTCTCTGTCTGCCGTTTGTTTAATCTGTTCAGCATCTACTTGAGCTTGACTTCTTAAATTAACAGCATCTTGTTCAGCATTTAAAAGCGTTAGTTCTGCTGCTTCTTTAGCCGACTTCAATCGAGCTGAAATAACAACATAACCAAGGACTAAACCAATGAGAGAAAAAACAAGTGCTAAAATCACATTTAGCATGTCTTCCTCCTTAATATCTTTTTTCTATTTCCGATAGAAAACCGAATTCTATTTTAACATAAATTAAGCCTTTTCACAATGAAAAAACCAACCCATTTGCTGACAAAATATGATATGATAACTGTACAAATAAAAAAGGAGAAAAAACATGCCAAAAGATGTTACTGTCGAAAGCTTTGAGCTTGATCATACAATTGTAAAAGCCCCTTATATCCGATTGATTTCAGAAGAATTTGGTCCAAAGGGAGATGTCATTACTAACTTTGATATCAGACTCGTTCAACCAAACGAGGATGCTATTCCTACGTCTGGCCTACACACCATCGAACACCTCTTAGCTAAATTGATTCGTCAACGCATGGACGGACTTATAGATTGCTCACCATTTGGGTGCCGAACAGGCTTTCACATGATTGTCTGGGGGCAGCCTACAGCAACTGAGATTGCTAAAGTTATCAAATCTAGTCTAGAAGAAATCGCCACAAAGACAACTTGGGAAGATGTCCCTGGAACAACTATTGAGTCCTGCGGTAATTACAAGGACCACAGTCTTTTTTCAGCAAAAGAATGGGCTAAACTTATTTTAGAACAAGGAATCTCAGATCAAGCTTTTGAGCGTCATATTATTTAAAAAAATACAGGCCACTTTATTAAGTGGACCTGTATTTTTTTTAAAAATCTAGAGCATCTGAATTTCCTGAAGCATTACCAACAAAATAACCTGTCTTACAGTTAATAGAAAATAGGTAAGTGCCATCTGGTTTGTACATATTGTAGTAACCAACACCGTTAATAATGTTAACCGGCTCAAGAATGAATTCATTGCCTGTGATGTAACCTCTAGCTTGTGAGGTTGCTATAATTTTTTCCATTACTCCTGGGGTGAAAATCCAAGCTGCATTTGTTTTGTCTGCTACAGCCGTTTCGTTATAAGGAACACGGCTCATCTGACGTTGTAAAATTGCTGGATCATAATTTTGAATACCATAGCTAGTCGAAGCTATTGTTGTAGCTGATGCTGCTGGTACAGTTTGAGTTACCTCACTGGTTTGAGAACTTGTTTCTGATGACGGAGTTGTTGCTGCCTCTTCCGTTACCGCCACTACATCAGAACCTGTCGCTGGTACGCTAACCTCCGAAGTATTTGTTACAGCAGCTACTCCTCCTGACTGTTGAGTTCTCCCACTTGTGATAACTTGCTGTAACAAGCTATCCAAAATAGCATTCCCTGTATTTTTCATATCGGTTGTAATGCTGTCAAAATTAGCATCAGATTTAACTGCTACATCTGCAACAGCCTCACCATCAACAATGGCTGCAGATTCAAACTGAGCATTCACAGCTTGTGTGGTTGCAATAGCTTTACTTAATTTGTCATACTTTGATTTAGCATCATCATAAGCCGTTGTTCCTTCAAGCTTTTTCAAAGCTTTCTCTAAGGATGAAAGATTAGCAAATTCGCTATTTTTTAGTTTTGTTTGCTCTTCATCTACAAAGAAGTTCTTATAAAGATTTTCAAAATTCGTCACATCTTCTTGGCTAGCTGTTTTCTCAGTTGAAGATGAACTGGTTTTACTTTTAGCTGTTGAACTCTTTGAAGTTGAGGAAGAGCTAGTATTAGTGGCTTGATTACTAAAATAATTTAAGCCATAAGCAATCCCAAAAATCCCTACTACAAGAGCCCCTAAAAGAGCAAAAATCAATTTTTTATTTTTATAGACTGGACCTTGTTTCTCATCTGCTAAAGCCAGTAAATCCTCTTCAGACGTCACCAGTACTTCTTCTGGTGAAGCTGTCGCTTGCTCTTGGACATCATCCTCTACAGTTGATTTAACGATCGGTGAGGTCACAATTTTAGTTTCTTGTTCATCTCCTGTCTCTGATAGGACAGCTTCGTTAATCAGACCAGCAGTAGCTAATTCTTCTTTTTGTTTTTTAATAAACTTATCCAGTGCAGACGTATCTAAATCCTTAAACGAAATATCTTCTCCAGATTCTGTTGTAAACTTACGATCAGCAATTTCCTCACGATGACGTTTAATATATTTATCTAAAACGCTATCTTCTTCAGAAATACCTACTTGTAATTCTGAGCCCTTCCGTTTAGCTTCTTCAACCGTCATATTTTGAGCCTCTTTTAACTCCAAGACTCCTTCTTCTTGCTGTTGATTTTGATTCTCTTTATTTGACACCGCTATTCCCTTTCTCTTTTATCTGACATCTTACTCGTTCACCAAAATATTGATATAAATCAACTTTTAAAGTCCCATTATAAAGTTTTCGTTTTTTATCAGCAAGACTACCATATTTTGTCTCAAAGTGTTCATCGCTTGTTAGGATAAACTTACTCCACGTTTTCAGCGGAGCAAAGGTCTGCCCCATTTCATTATACAGGATGTCCACTGCTTTGTCATCCAACAATCGCTCCCCATATGGAGGGTTTGAAATAATAACCCCATTGATTTTGTCGGTTTTTAGGTCTTGAAGACGCATTTGTTTCAATTTGATGACATCTGCAAGTCCAGCCTCCTCAGCATTTTTCTTAGCGATATCGATCATCCGTCCATCAATATCAAATCCTGAAATATCTAATTCGACATCATAATCAGCCTTACTTTCAGCTTCATCACGCACAGTTTGAACCAAGTTAGAATCAACCCAGTTCCACTGTTCAAAGGCAAAGTCACGATTAAAGCCTGGTGCAATATTCATCCCAATCATCGCCGCCTCAATACAAAAGGTTCCTGAGCCACAGGTTGGATCAATAAGAGGCTTGTCTGGATACCAGTTGGAGAGTTGGATAATCGCAGCAGCCATATTTTCCTTAATAGGTGCCCCACCTTTCTCTGTACGGTAACCACGTTTAAATAAGCTAGAGCCTGTTGTATCAAGTAATAATGTTGCTCTGTCTTTTAAAATTGAGACTTCTATTTTAAACTCTGCACCATTTTCTATCAAAGGAACCCCTTCTGGACGATGAAAATGTTTTTGTAACTTTTTAACAACAGCTTTTTTGGTTATAGCCTGCACGCTAGGCTCATTGTGTAGCTTAGATTTGACACACTTTGCCTTAGAAATCGGAAAACGACATCCCAATGGAAGATAATTTTCCCAATCTAGAGCAAAAACTCCTTGGAATAATTCCTCGAACGTTCTAGCTGGAAACTCGCCAACCACAATTTTGATGCGATCCGCTGATCGAAGCCAAAGATTCGTCTCGATGATCTCTCTAACGCCACCTTCAAAAATGACCTTTCCATTTTCTACTTGGCATTCCAAACCTAAATCACGAATCTCACGGCCAACAACTGCCTCTAAACCTGCCGCAGCTGTCGCTACCAATTTAAATTTTTCCTTCATTTTATCCTCTTTATATTAAATAAAGGAGCCAAAGATTTCTCCCAGCTCCAACCCTATTTATGCAATTTTCTATAAGCCATGTTTTGTTCCAGTGGTACTAGGTCCTACCACCTTCGATAATCATCTGTCTACTGCTTAAACAGTCAGGATTTCTGTTCGTTTCCATCCATCCCATGCCCCGACCAAAGTTTGGGTTGCTAGCTTGAGGGGTTTACCGCGTTCCATTTTTTACGTTTCCATAAAAACTTCGTCACTGTGGCACTTTCAGACCTACTCTGGCATATCTAAAGACTTAGCCATTTTAGCCGCCGTAACGTCAAAGACGTCCCTAGGCTTATGCATTCGCCTAGCACAAACACTACTGGCATCACAGCCAGTGCTAGCATGGACTTTCCTCATGGTAGAGAGCTACCACGCGATTATCCAAAAATTGCACGACACTTCTATTCGATAATTTGCTTACCAAATACTTCTTTTTCTAAACGGCTAATTCGTTTTAAAATATCAAAATTTGTCACTGCAGTAGTTGCAGTTGCTGGACGACTTGCTTCTGATTTAGGCGTTGAAATAGCAGTACTTGACGCCATTGAACCTTGAGCTGAGTGAGCAAAATTAACTTTAGCTGATGCAGATTGTGTTGTTGCAACTGTACGTGTCTTTAGCTCCTCTTTGAGTTTTTTATTCTCCTCACGAAGGGTCTTAACTAGCTCCTCATAAGCCTCATAATCTCTGATGACATCATCAAGAAATTCGTCTACCTCTTCTTTACTATAGCCTCTCATATTAGTTTTAAAATCTTGTTCAAAAATATCTTTTGGTGAAAATTTAATATTAGACATCTTCTATTCTCCATACTGTTCATTCTTAAAATAGATATTAAAAATACCCATTGTTATTTATATTACAAAATTTGATGAAAAATTGCAAGAATAAAGTCTCTTTCAGGACTATTCTTCATAAAATATTTCATTTAACTCATCAAAATCTAATATTTTAATGGGATAATTTTCTTTCTCTACCATCTTATCATATAGATATTTCAGATTTGTTTCATGTTCATGACTATAAAAGAGATAGGCCCCATCACTGTTTTCAACTAAAAATTCATTGTAACATCGAAATTGTGTAGGATTTTGATAAGCTTCATAGCTATATTTCACAAAATCTACTTGCTTAAAAGCAGCTAATTTCTCTCGGTTGCTATCATTCCAATTTTCTCCCTGATTAGCAAAACAAAAAACGGTTCCTATAGAAAAATCATACTCTCTCTTAAGATCTTGAGCAACTTCTAACACCCAATATTCAAAACCTAAATTCCCTGTAAAAATCAGCCATTTCAAACCTGCATCTAAGTAGCGTTCCAATTGTCTTTTAATCGCCTTTTTGATGATCACAATACGTGGATCATTGTCTTTAAAAATGCCTAGGTCAGTATTTTTATAGCCTGATACAAGAATTACAGTCATAAATGTTTGTCCTTTTAAAAAATATGGTATAATGAATAGGGTTTATTTTTAAAGTAAACCACAATATCATAAGTCAGAGGGAGGAAAATGGTAAAATACCCTCATACGATTTCAAGACGCTCTGTTGGTACCTCGTCCCAGAAAAAAAGCACTAATTTTGCTAATCGAGGGATGAACTTTGAAACAGCAATTAATGCCACAAATGATTATTACCTTCATCATGGTCTTGCTGTGATCCATAAGAAACCAACACCTGTTCAAATTGTCAAAGTAGATTACCCTAGACGAAGTCGTGCTAAGATTGTTGAAGCTTATTTTAGGCAGGCCTCAACCACTGACTACTCTGGTGTATATAAGGGACATTACTTAGATTTTGAAGCAAAAGAAACTAGACAAAAAACCTCTATGCCACTGAAAAACTTTCATGTCCATCAGATTCAACATATGGAAGCCGTTCTTAAACAAGGTGGTATTTCCTTTGTATTGCTTCATTTTTCAAGTCTTAAGCAAACTTATCTTTTACCCGCTAAAGCTTTGATAGACTTCTATCAAGCTGAAAAAGGAAATAAATCTATGCCTCTTGATTATATCAAAAAACAGGCATATCTTGTAAAGGAAGCTGCTTTTCCACAAGTTCCTTATCTAGACATTATTGAAAAAAATTTTTTAGGCGGTGATTAACATCAAAAAAGAAAGCATACTCAAATTTTTAAAATACGCTCTCAGTATTACTCTTAGTCTGACTATTTTTATAATTGTAGCAGGTGGTCTTCTCTTCCTCTTCTACATCAGCTCAGCACCAAAACTATCTGAAAAGCAATTAAAAGCTACCAATCTCAGTATGGTTTATGATAGTGAAAACAACTTAATCGGTGAACTTGGTTCTGAAAACCGTGAAAGTGTTACAGCAGATAATATTCCTCTTGACTTGGTTAACGCCATCACTTCCATTGAGGACCATCGTTATTTTAAACATCGTGGAATAGATATCTTCCGTATCGCCAGCTCTGCGCTACACAATTTAACAAGTAGCACAACTCAAGGGGGATCGACACTTGATCAACAATTGATTAAACTGACTTATTTTTCAACCTCAGAAGAAGATCAAACCTTAAAACGTAAAGCACAAGAAGCTTGGCTTGCTCTTCAACTCGAGCGAAAATACACCAAACAGGAAATCCTAACATACTACATCAATAAAGTCTATATGGCAAACGGAACCTATGGGATGCTAACGGCTGCTAAAGAGTATTATCACAAAGATCTCAAAGATCTCTCCATCGCACAATTAGCACTTCTTGCTGGAATGCCCCAAGCTCCTAACCAATACGATCCTTATACCAATCCTGATGCTGCAAAAGCTAGACGTGATACCGTTCTTCAAAGAATGTATGAATTTGAACACATTACCGAGGAAGAATACAAAACGGCTATCAATACTCCCGTCACAGATGGCTTACAAGAACTCGTTCAAGAATCTAGCTACCCAGCTTATATGGATAACTATCTTAAACAAGTTATTGAAGAGGTTCAAGAACAGACAGGTGCTGATATCTTTAAATCTGGTATGAAAGTCTATACCAATGTTAACAGTGAAGCGCAGCAGCAACTTTATAACATCTTTAACACTTATGACTATGTTGCTTATCCAAATGATAGCCTTCAAGCAGCCTCTACAGTTATCGATGTTACTAATGGTAAAGTAATCGCACAACTTGGAGCACGTAATCAAGATGAAGCTGTCTCATTTGGAACCAACCAAGCCGTTCTAACCGATCGCGATTGGGGATCTGCCATGAAAACTATCTCCGCGTACGCACCAGCTATTGATTACGGAGCTTACAGCTCAACTGGCCAACTGCTAAATGACTCTTATTATACTTGGCCTGGAACAGACATTCAACTATTCGACTGGGATCGTCAATATAACGGTTGGATGAGTATGCAAACAGCTATTCAACAGTCACGTAACGTCCCCGCTGCGCGTGCACTTGAGGCTGCAGGACTAGATAATGCCTTAGCTTTCTTGAACAAACTTGGTATTAATTATCCTGAAATGGTTTATGCCAATGCTATCTCAAGTAATACCAGCAGCACAGACTCTCAATACGGAGCAAGTAGCGAAAAGATGGCTGCTGCTTTTGCCGCCTTCTCAAACGGTGGGATTTACTATAAACCTCAGTACGTTAATAAAATTGAATTTAATGACGGTAGCGTCAAAACATATGATCCTGTTGGAAACCGAGCGATGAAGGAAACAACAGCCTATATGATGACAGATATGATGAAAACTGTTCTCAGCTATCGTACAGGTACTAACGCTGCTATCTCTGGAGTCTTCCAAGCTGGTAAAACAGGGACATCAAACTACACAGATGATGAACTAGTTCAAATTGCATACGATACAGGAATTTCAACAGACTCTGTTGGTACAATGGCTCCAGACGAGTCATTTGTCGGATATACTCCGCAGTACTCTATGGCAGTTTGGACGGGTTATAAAAATCGCCTTACTCCGCTATATGGTGATCAGCTCGATCTTGCAGCCGACATCTACCGTTCTATGATGACCTACCTCAACCCTTATGGTAATTCTGATTGGACAATGCCAGATGGTCTATACCGTAGTGGCGGCTATCTTTTCTTAGATGGTGCAAGCACAAGAAATACAGCCGTAGCCGACACAAGTAATGCAACTGCTGCTAGTCGTAATGCAACTTACACTAGCCAATCTGTTGAAAATGATGATGAGGAAGATACAACAACAGTGACCAGTAGCACCCTAACAACTGATAGCTCTTCAGCAGTAAGTTCAACAGAAGAACAAACTACAGCTAGTAGTCAAACCAATACTACACCATCTAGCTCTGCTAGCGGAACACAATAAAATAATTTCTATAATATACAAATAAGCACTTCCAATTGGAAATGCTTATTTTTTATATCAGGTAAAACTGATAAATCAAACGATTTTTAGACATTAAGCCAAAGCTCCCATAGGGTCCCAAGGGGCTAAAGAAATCGGTTTCTCTTCATAAGCTGCTAACTCTTCAGCTGTCAGAAGATCTTTTCTTACCACAATTTGATAAGTGTATTGGTCCATCCAGGCGTCACTGGCAACAAAATAACCTTTGTCACCAACCTTTTCTCCCCATGAATTTTCTACCTTCCACTTAAGCGCTTGTCCATTTTCATCTAAATCAACACCCGCAAGAACCATGGCATGTGTCATCAAACTCTCACTGTAATCAAGACGACCAGCCTTATCTTGTTTTAGTTCAATATCCATACTGGAGGTGAAATCATATATTCCAGTAGCCATCACTCCTGTTTGACGATTGCTAGATTGTCCCACATCTGAGCCAAACCAAACCGTTTCACCCAATTTCATTTGAGCAATAGCGAGTTCTTTAAGACGTTTCATTTCAACATTAAGGTAACGAACACTTGGGGCACCTACGACATTTCCCAATAATTCAACCGTGTAAGATTGATTGTAAGGTTTATCCTGTGTCGGAGCATTAATAATAGACACATAATCAGATAACTTCAGCCCGACATACTTTTTATAAAATTCTTGAGGGCTGATATCTGTTTCAGAATGGTACTGATTATCTTTATCCCGATAAGCAAAGTTAAAGTGACGAGGAGGCAATCCTAGAGTCATTGCTAAAAAGTTAAAAACTTCTTGTAATAACTCTTCTTTTTTAGCTTGTAGGATCTCAATAGCAGCTCCGCTTGCAACCAAGTCACGTAAAATCTGCGCATCTTGTCGTAACAGCTTGTTAAGATATTGGTTAAGCTCACGGCTATTGCTAGAAGCAACTGATTCTGGATAAACGGATTTGGGAACCACACCATATTTTTCAAAAAGAGCAACAACCATATCCCACTGGCCTCCATCCTGTTGCGGAACATCTAGTAAAAATTTTACTTTACGACTAGATAGCTCTTGGTCTGCTGTGGCTATAATCTGCTCTAAAAACCAATTTGATTTTTCATACTTATCCCAGAAAAAAGTGTGTGCTTGAGAAAGCTCAAAATTTTCCAGCTGATAATCACTAATCAGTTGGTGCCGAAAAGTGTTTAAAGCAGCAAACATCCAACAACGCCCAGAAGCCTTTTGATTGGTAACAGAATCTTTTGTAACATCCAGTGAAAAGACATAATCATTTTCAATACTAGACTGACGATTTTCTAACGACTTCAAAAGACCATTATGTGTTACAGCATTTTCTATTGCCTGATATTTCGCATTGGCCTCATAATTGTCAAATAAACGATCTGTAAATGATGATGTTAATTCAAACATAAATTCCTCCTTTGTCTTATCTTTATTATACTCTTTAAAAGAAAAAGAGACTAGCATTTGCTAATCCCTTAATATGATTTCCAAAAATCATCAAAGATAGTAATAGGCAAGTGACGCTTATGTTCACCCTTATGCCACCAAGCTTCAATTTTTTCTTGGGCATCTTGTGATACTGTTTTACCTTCTAGATAATCATCAATATCATGATAAGTCACTCCGAGAGCGACCTCATCTGCAATCCCTGGTTTATTTTCTTCAAGATCAGCAGTCGGCACCTTTTCATAAAGGGCAGGATCAGCTCCAAGCTCTACTAATAATTGTTTCCCTTGGCGTTTATTTAAACGATAAAGGGGAAGAATATCGGCACCACCATCACCAAACTTTGTAAAAAATCCCGTCAGATTTTCCGCAGCATGATCTGTTCCAATCACAGCTCCCTTATGTTCACCAGCAATAGCATACTGGCTAATCATACGCATACGAGCTTTTATATTACCTTTATTAAAATCAGAAACTAGAACTCCCGCCTGTGCTAAATCAGCCACAGCGCCATCCACACCTGCCTTAACATTAACTGTTAAACTCACATCAGGTTTAATAAAGGAAAGGGCGCGCTGGGCATCTGCCTCATCAGCTTGAATGCCATATGGCAAGCGAACAGCAATAAACTGATAAGTGTCATCTCCTGTTTCTTGACGTAGCTCTTCCATAGCTAGCTGGGCCAAACGTCCTGCTAAACTGGAATCTTGTCCACCTGAAATTCCTAAAACATAGGTTTTTAAAAACGGGTGCTTTAGCATATAGGCTTTTAAAAAATCAATTGACTTTCTAACTTCCTCTTTAGCGTCAATCTCTGGCTTAACCCCTAATTCTTTGATAATTTCTTCTTGTAAGCTCACTCTAGATCTCCTTTTTGATAGGCTTCTTTTCTGATGCGATCAATCAAATTCATTTTATTTTCCCAAACATCACGCGCTAAATCAACAGGATAATGTTGCGGGTTCAAGACACGCTTATACTCATCCCAAAGTTTATCAAATTCCTGACGTGCATATTGTTTAATCTCGCTTAGACTCGGTAAAGTATAAACACAGGTTCCCTTATCAAAAATATCAACTAATAACGGTACAGCATCAAAGTCTGTAACAGTTTTGTTAATATAGGTATAAACAGGATGAAACATTTCAATCTCATCAAGCTGTGTCACATCTGCACCATCAAATGTCACATAGTCTCCCTCAGACTTTCCTTTGGCACGGCTAGTAATCCGCCAGACTTGTTTTTTCCCTGGGGTTGAAACCTTTTCAGCATTACTTGATAACTTGATGGTATCTTGCATCTCACCATTGTCATCCTCAATAGAAACAATTTTATAAACGGCACCTAAAGCGGGTTGGTCATAAGCTGTAATCAGTTTGGTTCCGACACCCCAGACATCAATCTTAGCCTTTTGCATCTTTAAGTTTAAAATGGTATTTTCATCCAAATCATTAGAAGCATAAATTTTAGCATCAGTGTAACCTGCTTCATCTAGTTGTTCACGAACTTTTTTAGAGATGTAAGCCATATCTCCTGAGTCAATACGAACCCCTCTAAAGTTAATCTTTTTACCAAACTCTTTAGCAACTTTGATGGCAGCAGGTACTCCTAAACGAAGAGTGTCATAAGTATCCACTAAAAAGACACAATTTTGATGGGTTTCTGCATAAGCTTTAAAAGCGTCATAGTCGTTTCCATAAGCTTGAACAAAAGAGTGAGCGTGTGTTCCAGAAACAGGAATATCAAATAGTTTGCCTGCACGGACATTACTGGTAGCATCTGCTCCACCAATAACTGCTGCTCGTGTCCCCCAAATCGCCGCATCCATTTCTTGCGCACGCCGTGTACCAAACTCAAGTAAAGGCTCATCACCAATAACAGATTTAATCCTTGCAGCTTTTGTCGCAATCAGAGTTTGAAAGTTCAAAATGTTTAAAATAGCCGTTTCAACTAACTGACACTGCCCTAATGGTCCTTCAATTTGCATAATGGGCTCATTAGCAAAGACAAGATCCCCTTCTTTAGCAGACCTTACTGATAACTCTAGTTGAAAATGACGCAAGTAATCAAGGAAATCTTCACGATAACCTAAATCATGAAGATAAGCAATATCTTGCTCTGTAAATCTTAAGTTTTCTAAATAGCGTACCACACGTTCCAGCCCAGCAAATACGGCATAACCATTTTTAAATGGTTGATTTCGGAAATAAACCTCAAAAACCGCCTTTTTATTGTGCATTCCTTTTTCAAAATAGACTTGCATCATATTGATTTGGTATAAATCAGTATGCAAGGTTAAACTGTCATCTAAATACATGACTCACTCCTTTAATCTAATGCTACTATTATAGCATAAATTTAAGTTTCAAGCTGAAAGTTCCCTCTAATCCTTTTTTCCTAAACAAAAAACAGGAGCTTGTAGCCTTCTCCTGCTTTATGTTAAGATTTAATCTAATCCTGCAATAAATTGATAAACCTGCTGTCCAGCCATAGCTCCATCACCCACAGCTGTTGTGATCTGGCGAAGATCTTTTTGACGAACATCACCAATCGCATAAATTCCTTTACGGTTCGTTCTCATATGATCATCTGTGATGATCCAACCGTCCTCATCTGTAATGTCTAAATCAGCTACCATGTTAGAAACTGGATCTAAACCAACATAGATAAAGACACCACCAAATTCATGATTTGTCACCTCACCAGTTTTCACATTCTTAATGTCAACGCTGGTAACTTTCAGATCATTTCCTTTAATCTCTTCAACTACTGAATCCCAGATAAAATCAATCTTCTCATGCGCAAAAGCGCGATCTTGCAATAATTTTTGAGCTCGCAAGGCATCGCGACGGTGGACAATGGTAACTTTATTGGCAAAGCGGGTCAAAAAAAGTGCCTCTTCAACCGCAGAATCACCACCTCCTACCACCAACAAATCTTGGTTTCTAAAAAAAGCACCATCACACACAGCACAATAAGAAACTCCTCGACTACTATAGGTATCCTCACCCTTAACTTCCAGTAAGCGATGTTTCGCACCTGTCGCAATAATCACGGTTTTCGTTTCATAAGTAGCATCTGAGGTGATGACTTTCTTGATGTCCCCTTCGTCTTTTATGGCTTCCACAATACCATAAAGATTTTCGACACCCAGCTTTTCAAGTGGTTCATACATTTTCATAGAAAGCTCTGGCCCAGAAATCATTTCAAAACCAGGATAGTTTTCAATATCTGATGTATTGTTCATCTGTCCACCTGGGGCTCCTTGCTCTAAAGTAGCCACTTTTAGGTTAGATCTGGCAGCATATAAGGCAGCTGTCATACCCGCAGGACCTGCACCAATCACAATTGTATCGTACATCTCTTTCTCCTCTTTGACTATAGATGTTCTACATTTTAAACATTCTTTTTATTTTTTGCAAGCCTTATGCTTTTAACATCAATATAATCCCTGTAAAAGCAAATGATAAGATAGGAATTGTCATAATAGCAATTAAAAGAATATCATATAAAAAAGCTTGTCTTTCTTTGACCGTTTTGTCCATTTTTCGCAACATCCGATAAGCTGTCCAAACGGCTAAAATCACGACCACAAAAATAGCGGCTGATAGCAAACCTTGTAAATAAAGGCTTAAAATCTCTGTTAACATGCCTTCTCCCATACTTTTCAGTTAAAAATCACCTTACTTTTAAGTGCTTTAAACACAAATGATAAGGCCAAGACAATTGTCTCAGCCCCCATTATATCAAATATAGGTTTTTTTGTAACTAGCAAAAAATTCTTTGGTTCGATCCTCTTTAGGATGATCAAAAATCTCATCTGGACTTCCTTGCTCCAAAATATGACCTTTTTCCAAAAATAAGACCTTATCTGCTACCTGACGAACAAAATTCATATCATGACTAACCAAGACCATGGTTTGACCGCTTTTTGCTGCATCTGCAATAGATTTTTCTACCTCGCCCACCAATTCTGGATCAAGTGCTGATGTGGGCTCATCTAAGAGCAAAACATCAGGTTTCATCGCAAGAGCACGTGCTAGGGCGACCCTTTGTTTTTGTCCACCAGATAGGTGACGCGGATAATGGTTTTCTCTATCTGACAAGCCTACCTTGGCTAACTCTTCTTTAGCGATAAGAGTCGCCTCCTCATCAGATAGTTTTTTGACCACTTTCAATCCTTCTTTAACATTATCTAGTGCCGTACGACGTTCAAATAAGTTAAATTGTTGGAAAACCATCGCTAATTTACGACGTAAGACTAAAATATCTTCTTTGCTAATTTGGGAAAAATCTACTGAAAAATCACCAATTTTGATCGATCCAGAATCCGGCTTTTCTAAGTAGTTCATGGACCTTAAAAAAGTGGATTTCCCTGCACCTGAAGCACCAACTAGAGCAACTACTTCCCCTTTTTTAATCTCAAGATTAAGATTATCCAAAACTTTTTGCCCAGAAAATTCTTTGGTTAAATTTGAAATGGTAATCATTAACGTACCTCCCCTACTGGATGATTAGCAAGACGGTCTGGAGACTTAATTTCCATTTTCTTTTCAATTAAGCGACCAACTTGCTCAATCACAATACTGACAACCCAATATACAATAGCAACAGAGATAAACCGTTCAAAATAGCGGTAATCAGAACCACCTAAAATTTGTGCTTGGGCAAACATCTCGACAATCCCTGCGTTAAAAGCCAAAGATGTCCCTTTGGTCAAGCCGATCAAAGTATTAATTAGGGTAGGGGTTGCGACAACAGCTGCATTAGGAATAATGACACGTCGATAAACTTGTTGTGAGGTCATCCCTAAGCTCCTTGCAGCTTCAATTTCTCCAGGATTGACAGATTGAATCGCCGCACGCAATGTTTCACTGGTATAGGCCGCTTCATTGAAAGCAAAGGCAGTGATTGCAAAAACTTCTGCTGGAATAGCATTAATGTTAACATCCAATCCATATTTCTGTCTCATCGCTTTCAGAAGAAGAGGAATACCATAGTAGGTTAACATCAACTGAACCAAAACAGGTGTCCCACGTAAAAAGCTCACAAATAAGGCTTGAATAGGATAAAGAAACTTAACCTTATTAATTTTAACGATCGCAAATAATAAAGCCAACAAAAGACCAAATAGGGACCCTGCTAAAGTTAATCCCAAGGTTGTTGGTAATTTTTCAATAATGGTCGGTAAAGCATCAAAAACTGCTCGCCAACTAAATAATTGTCCATCTGGTATTTTTTCAAGTAGCTTATCATACCAGCCAGTTGCTAAAAAAAGCGTCATGTTTTCTCCCTATCTAGATATTATTTTAAGGTTGAGACAAAATCATCACCAAAATACTTGATGCTGAGTTTTTTGAGTGTTCCATCTTCTTTTAACGTTTTTAAACGTTGGTTAACAAAATTAGCAAGCTCTTTGCCTTCTTCATCTTTTGAAAATAAGAGGTATTCTAAACCATCCTTATCACCACCGACACTGTCTTTCAAAGCTGTGGTATCCAAATCAAGATCTTGATCATCAATGATGTAATCTAAAGAAATAGCATCATACAAGATAAAGTCACTCTTTCCTGTCTCTACTCCTTGTAAACGTGTTGAAATAGCTGTTGAACTAGCCACATAGTTGATTTCAATTGGTTTTTTATCGGCATGCTCTTTATTCCAATCTTCTAGCACCTGTGCATAATTAGAACCTGCTAAGGCTTCTGTCGATTTTCCAGACAAATCATCTAAACTATCATAACTTGTCCCATCTTTTGATGCAATGGCATAATTGGATTTAGAAATAGGATCTGAAAAAATGTATTTCTCAGCACGCTCAGCATTGTAATTAAAATCATTTGCAGCTAATTGGTAACGTCCTGCATCTAGGCCTGTTAAAATGGAAGAAAAGGCAACAGTCTCATATTTAACCGTATATTTTTTAGAATCTTTAAAAATCGCCTTCACCACATCAATATCATAGCCTTTAAACTGATCGTCTTTCTTATAAGTAAAAGGAGCTGTATCCGAATCTGTTGCAACCGTGATGGTCTTGGTACTTGCTCCTGCTGTTTCATAAGCTAAAACACCTAGTGTTAAAGCTGATAAAATAGTTAAACCTTTTAGAACTTTCTGATTCATCGTCATAAGATACTCTCCCAAATGATAATATCTTCCAGTTTATCATGTCCTAAAAGGTCTGTATAATACTTATTATCTATCGCCGTGATAAGATTTTTATATCACCTTTAGAAACTTTGTTTCTTAGCTTTACGTTCAGCACGTCCTTTAGCACGGGCTTCTGCACGCTTAGTCTTACGGCGTTTTTCATCCACAGCCCACTGAATTTTCTTTTTATAACCTGGCTTGATTTTTTTCTTTTTCTTTTTCACCAACCCAATCATCTCAGTGTCTAATTTTTCACGCGTCTTTTCACGGTTAACTCGTCGATCACGATCATAGGTCTCTTGAAACTCACCATCTTTTAAAACTTTAGGAACGAACTTAATTCCCATCTTCTCCAATTCACGAATATCGGAGTCATCACTTGGTTGATAAAGCGTAATCGCTACTCCCGCCAAACCATTTCGCCCTGTTCGCCCTACACGATGAACAAAGAAGGAAAGATCTTGTGGAATAGCATCATTAATCACATGACTGACACCTTCAATATCAATTCCACGTGCAGCAAGATCTGTTGCTACAATGTACTCAAATTCCAAGTTTTTAACTTGATTCATAATACGCTTGCGCTCACGTGGTGGCACACCGCCATGGATTTTCGCAACTTTGAGACCATTTGCAACTAAGAAACTATGTAAATCATCTGCTCGTTCTTTCGTATTAACAAAAATCATGGCAACATAGGGATTAAGAACTTTTGAAATAGATAAAATTTGAGCATTTTTATCACGTCCCTTAGTAGAAATCAGCCAGTTATCAATGGTATCTGCAATGACCGTTGACGTTTTGATTTTCTCCATCACTGGATGAGTTAAATATTTTTTCAAGAAAGGCTGTAATTTTTGTGGGATTGTCGCTGAAAAGACCAAGATTTGAACATCTTTTGGTAGGCTAGCAGCAATCTTATCAACGGTATCTAAAAATCCCATATCAAGTGTCATATCTGCTTCATCAACTACAAAAGTATGGGCCTTATGAATCTCTAAATCACCTGATTTCACCAAATCATAGACACGACCTGGAGTTCCAATCACAATGTGAGGTTGACTAGCCTTTAACTTTTCAATTTGACGTAGCTTGTCCGTTCCTCCAACGTAGTTGACCACACGAATATCTGTTTCTGATTTTTCTGCAATCTGACGAGCAGCTAAATAAATTTGTGTGGCTAATTCACGACTAGGCGCTGTTATGACAACCTGAACCTGATCTAAATCTTCATTTATTTTTTGAAAAATTGGAAGTAAAAAAGTATGCGTCTTTCCTGATCCTGTCTTTGATTCCCCTACCAAATCACGTCCTGAAAGGACAACTGGAATCAATTTCTCTTGTACCTCCGTGGGAGCCTTAAAATTTAATTCCTCCAAAGCTTCTTTGATATAGTTTTTAAATTTAAATTTTGTAAATGTCATAATGTAACCTCTTTTTTCATTCTCTTCTATTATAACACTAAAGAGAAAGAAATAGCAAAAAACACCGATTTCTCGGTGCTTTTCATTATAGATACAATAAAGCTAGGGCTAAAAGACTGGAAACTAGACCAAGTGTCCACAAGAAAGCATCTACTTTCCACTCACTCCATCTTTGTGCTTTGCCACTTAGACCTCCCAACTCCAGATGGTGATGGAAAGGAGTCATCCTAAAGATACGACGCCCTTCTCCATATTTTCTTTTGGTGTATTTAAAATAGCTAACTTGCAACATCACTGAAGAAGTTTCAATCACATACACTAGACCAATTAGTAACAAGGTCCACTCCACACGAAGCGCAATAGAGATCGTTGCTAGCATCCCTCCAAGAGCCAGACTCCCCACATCTCCCATAAAGATTTTAGCAGGCTTATGATTATACATAAAGAAGCCTAATAACGCTCCAATCATAGTGATACAAACCAGTAAAATATCATACTTATGATCTACAAAAGCAATGATAGAATACGCTACTAAACTGATCACAACCGATATAGAGGCCAATCCATCAATACCATCTGTGAGGTTGACCGCATTAGAAAATCCAACAAGCCAAAATAAAACAAAAGGAAGGTAAAGCACACCTAAATTAATGACATGTCCAAAAACATTCAGCTCACCTCCACCTGCCGCATTAACATGCGAAAGGTAAAAGACTAGACCACCTATAAGCTGGAGAGCCAATTTTTGTTTTGGATTGAGCCCTTCGTTAATCTTTCTAAAGACCTTTAAAAAATCATCTAAAAATCCTACTACACCGTAAAGCAATAAGATAAATAAAATCGCTAAAACGCCACCTGTCAGCATCTTCATGCTAGCTGCAAACACAAAACTCACCACAATAGCGACTAACAAGAAAACAACACCACCCATTGTCGGTGTTCCTGCCTTAGCTTGATGTTGCTTAACATCTTCGTGCATTTGTTGGCCACCAATTTTAGCCTTTTGATAAAATTTGATAAAGAATGGCATCACCAGTAGCGTTAAAAGAAAGGCTACCGCTCCTGCCGTTAAACTTGATAACATCTTATTCTCCTAAAGTTATTGTTAAATTTTTAAGGTCTTTTATTTTTGTTCCTGTATCTTTACTTTGCTTGATAACACGACCTGAGCTGCCTTTAATTTTGATATCAATACCAGTCCACTTAGCAAAAGTCTCAACATTTTGCTTAGTCCAACCATACATATCAGGAAGCGTTGTCAAGGTATTACTTAAAATTAAAATTTGTTTATTTTCTGGAAGATTTGTTCCTGCTTCCTCTGAAATTTTACTAATTTTTGTTCCAGTTCCTAAAACAATAGGTTGAACAAGATTTCGACGTAATTCATCCGCAACATCACCTGGATTTTCACCAATATAGTCTTTTAACTGATAGCTAGTTTGTTCTGCTTTTGGTGTTGCAACAGGTTCTTGTAAAGAATCCTTCATCAACATAGCCTCTTCTAAAACAGGATTGACAACATCTTGCCAGAACATTTCAGTCCAAGTCTCAGGCTGTTGGACAGTTGCATACATAATAAAATCAGGCTCATCTGACGGAACCATGGCCACAACAGAAAAAATATTGTCATTTTTACCTTTTAAATAACCTGATCCATCCTCAGCAGCAATTTCTGCCGTTCCTGATTTAACAGCGACAGATTCATTCCCTACTTGAATAATGGGAACACCATCCACTTGAAGCGTACCGTAAGTAGGATACGTTCCAACGGTCACCATATACTGCAATGTTTCTGATACGGCTTCTGCCGGAACAGGATTACCGACAATCTCTTTTTGAGCTGCGCGTGTCGTATTAGTGTTGGGATCATAAATTTTACTAATAAACTTAGGTTCCAACATAACACCATCATTTGAAAAAGCTGTAAATGCACGTAACATTTGAACTTGTGTTGTTGCAATCGCCTGTCCAAAAGCACTCATCGCAATAGAGACATAATTATCAGACGGCAGTAAACCATAGGCTTCTCCACCCATTCCAAAGCGTGTTGAGAAACCAAATTTAAATTTAGCAAGGTAGGTTAACCATTTATCATTTCCCATAGCTTGCTCTAACTTCGTCATCCCAACGTTAGAAGAAAAGGCAAACCCTTGCGCATAGGTCATGTACTCTCCCGTTGAAATCCCTTTGTTAACAGACCAGTCTTTAATCGTAGCATCTGCAATCGTTAAACTAGCATTGTTAAAGACTTCGTTAGGATTAAAGACCCCTTCATTTATAGCAGATGCTAGTAGCATCACTTTTAAGGTCGAGCCTGGTTCATAGTTAGTTTGATAAAGCTGACTTTGCCAAGTAAAATCTTCTCTGTCCAATCCTTCTTTAGTATCTGAATTGAAGCTTGGTCGCTGAGTCGTTGCTAAAATTTCACCTGTTTTAGCATTCACTAAGGTTGCACTGGCTTGCTTGCCATTACTTTTTTCCTGAAAAACATCCATCTGGGTTTCCAAGTAAGTTTGAATTGGAGCAGAAATCGTGGTGTAAATATCTTTACCATCCACTACCTTTTGAACGGTTTTTGCCGTTCCAAGTAAAGTGTTACCATTCTTATCTTTTTGATAAGTCACTTGTCCATCTGTCCCAGACAAGATGCTGTCCATAGAAGCTTCTAAACCTGTTGAACCGACAAGGCTTTTTGAGCCATCTTCATTTTCTTGGAGTTGTGCCAAACCAATGAAATCAGAAGCAAACATCCCATTAGGATACATTCGTCCAGGACTAGTATCAAAGGCTACTCCTTTAATACCAGCTTTTTCCAAAGCATCAGACATCTCCTTCATGGTACTATAAGTAATGTTTGAACCTTTATTTCCAAAAGAAACTTGTGTCAGATTATTTTGGGAGAGTTGACTTCGTACATAATCTTCTTCTATATCTAAATATTGCTTAAAAATAGAAGCGACTGTATCATACTGGGAAGCTTGGACATATAACTTCTCTTTCAATGCTGAAACATAGGCTTTATCAATGATAGCATAAACACTATAGGTTGTAGAATCCTCAGCAATAGGATTACCACTACGATCATAAATAGTCCCTCGTTTAGCTTGAACCGTACGGGTGGTTTGATAAACGGCCTGGGCACCTTTTGACAAATCAACACCAAATTTGGTATCTGTTCCAATAATAATCGCAAAATTGACAATAAAAACAAACAGGATAATGACAGAGAGATAAATCAGATACTTCCCTACCTGTTCTCTATTTCGAGCCGGCTGGCGACGGTTTTTAACTGAAAAATCCAAAAAATATTTTTTTAATCTTCGCATCACCTATTCCACCTTTTGAATATTATCATTTTGAACACTCAAACCAGCTTGATTGGCAATTTGTGCAATACGATCATAGCGACTTAATTCATTGATTTCTTGCTTGGCATTATTGACCTCAGTCTGTTGATCTGAAATTTGACTATTTAAAGAAGTAATTTCTTGTTGAAGTTGCAAATTTCGACTTTGTAAATAAATCACACTAACAGCTAAGGTAATCGCTGTCAAAACGATGGCACCATAAAAGCTCTTTTCAACTCTAGAAAAGGTTTTGACTCGGCGTTCAATGACTCTTAAGACAGCTTGATTTTGCCTTTCATTTTTATTTATTCTACTCATTTTATTACCCTTTTGGCTACTCTTAATTTGGCTGAATGGGCTCGGTTATTGAAATCCAACTCTTCTTGACTTGGTAAAATCGGCTTACGATTCACCAACTCAAAACGAGGTTTCAAATCATCTGGAATAAATGGCAGTCCCTTTGGTACTTCAACTGTGCTAGCTTCTTTAAAAAGTTGCTTGGTCAAACGATCCTCTAAGGAATGGAAGGTAATCACTGATATCCGACCATTGACAGCTAATAAATCCATGGCTTGTTGAATAGACTCATCCGCCGCCCCAAGCTCATCATTCACCTCAATTCGAATGGCTTGAAAAATTTGTTTTGCAGGATGTCCTTTTTTCTTCAACTCTTTTGCAGGTTTAGCTGATTTAATCAAATCAGCTAACTCTGTTGTTGTTTCAATTGGTTTAACCGCACGCGCCTGTTCAATCTTTCGAGCAATTTGTTTTGAAAACTTATCCTCACCATACTTAAAGAAAATGCGTACCAAATCATGATAGTCATAGCCATTAACAACATCATAAGCTGTTAATTTTGCCTCACGGTTCATTCTCATGTCTAAAGGAGCATCTTTTTTATAAGAGAATCCACGTTCACGCTCATCAAGCTGAGGACTAGAAACTCCTAGATCATAGAGAATACCATCGATTTCTGTCACCCCTTTTTCAGCCAAACGGGCCTTTAAATGTCTAAAGTTATCCTTGATAAAGGTCACCTGTCCTTTTTCAATAAAAGGCTTTAGACGAATGTTAGCATTGTCAATCGCTTTTTGGTCTTGATCAAAGGCATAAAGGTGTCCTTTTTCACTTAATTTTCCTAATAAATACTCACTGTGTCCTGCTCCTCCTAAAGTGGCATCAACATAAACCCCATCAGGCTTAATATCAAGCATATCTACGGTTTCATGCAACAGGACTGTGATATGATGAAATTCATTTGTCATAACCTCTATTTTACCATAATTTTTTAGAGATAGAAAAAGAAAAGAGGTTAGATCCTACTAACCCCTTAACGTGTCTTTGGCTTATTCTCTAATTTGCCCCTCACCATTGATATAAAATTTAGTACTGGTCAAAGCTTCCAATCCCATAGGCCCACGAGCATGCATTTTTTGTGTTGAAATCCCAATTTCTGCACCTAGTCCAAAGACAAAGCCGTCTGTAAAACGTGTAGAGGCATTCACATAAACAGCTGCAGCATCCACTTGATCTTGAAAAGCTTCTGCTTGTTTGAGATTTTGTGTGATAATACTCTCTGAATGGTGACTAGTATAGGTATTGATCCAATCAATTGCTTCTTGACAACTTGAAACCACCTTAACCGACATAATATAGTCTAAAAATTCTGTAGCAAAATCCTCTTCACAAGCTGGTTTGGAGTGTTCAAAAATAGCTGCTGCCTTCTCATCAGCTCGAAACTCCATCTCATGCACCTTTGCAATTTCTTTCTCAAGTTTTGGTAAAAATGATGAGGCAACTGCTTCATGCACCACCAAACTCTCTGCAGCATTACAGACACTTGGACGCTGCGTTTTAGCATTAATGACAATTTTTGTTGCCATCTCAAGATCTGCAGACTCATCAACATAGATATGAACATTACCAACCCCTGTTTCAATAACAGGAACCTTTGCGGTTTCTTTCACACGATTAATCAACCCCGCACCACCACGTGGAATTAATACATCAATGTAATCTACAGCTTGCATCATCTCCTCAGCCACTGCATGACTCGTGTCTTCTACCAACTGAACAACATTAGGATCAATCCCCTCACTCTCCAGAGTTTGACGAATAATATTGACTAAAGCCTTGTTGGAATTGATCGCGTCACGGCCACCACGCAAGATAATGCTGTTACTTGTTTTAAAAGCAAGACTAAAGGCATCAACGGTCACATTAGGACGACTCTCAAAAATCATACCAACAACCCCTAAAGGCACACGCTTTTGAACAATTTTCAACCCATCAAGATTAGTATAGCCACGTACCACCTCACCAATAGGATCTGTTAAGTCAGCAACCTGACGCAGTCCTTCAGCCATAGCTTCAATACGATTGGCATCTAAACGTAAACGATCCACCATGATGGAGGTAATTCCATTTGCTGCCGCATTTTCAAGGTCAAGTAAGTTTTCAGTTAAAATATAACTGGTCTGTGCAACCAAATGATTGGCGACTTGTTTTAACAAGTGATTTTTTTGTGCTGTCCCTAATCTCAATAAGGTCTGACTAGATTTTTTAGCTTTTTCCCCTAATTCATTAATATAACCCATCCTCTACTCCTTTCTAAAGAGCGTTCCTAGATTTTCACCATCTAACACACGAAGAATATCTCTAGGATTTTCACCATTCATCAAGACCATTTGTCCATTATTTTCAAAGACAATCTGGGCACTCTGTATTTTACTTAACATCCCACCTGTCCCGAATTTACTTCCGGCACCACCAGCAGATTGAATAATCTCATCTGTAATCTCAGGTACAAAGTGCCGCAATTTAGCATCATCATAAATATTAGGATTTTTATCAAATAAACCATCGATATCAGACAGCATAATCAACAAATCTGCTCCCACAATGTTAGCCACAATAGCAGATAGACGGTCGTTATCTCCGAATTTAGTGGTATGATCCATCTCATCGACACTAACAGAGTCATTTTCATTCACAATAGGAACAATCCCCATGGATAAAAGAGTCTCAAAAGCATTGGTCACATTAGATAGGCTCTCTGGAAATTCAACCACATCACGTGTCAACAAAATCTGTGAGACAGTTGTCTGATAGTGAGAAAAAATCTGAGCATAGAGATTCATCATGGCTACCTGTCCAACACTTGAAACAGCTTGTTGGCGTTCTACTTCTTGCGGTCGTTTATCAAGATTTAAAACATTTAAACCAAACCCCATAGCCCCTGAGGAAACTAGGACCAAATCCTTTCCTTGATTAATCAGACTTGAGATCACAAATCCTAGCTCATCAATTTTTTTTAAATTTATTTTTCCATTCGCTAAAACCAGTGAACTGGTGCCAATTTTAATAACAATACGGTTTACATCTTCAAAATTTCGCTTCATAAGGCTCATTATACCATACTTTTTTATATTTTTCTGCTGATACTTACACCAAGCTCAAATCAGAAATAAAAACAGATCAAGCTGACTTAAAATCAGATGATCTGTCTTGGTTTATAAAATACTATCCATTAACTGATTCTGTGGACTTTTCTACAATCGCACCTGTCTCAGAATTAATCGAATAACTATAATCTTGATGATTATAAACAAAATCAATCTCAAAGGTTGCAGGTGTTTGATCGACATCTTGCTCAATCACCAGATTCGTCACTTTAGATTCTGTGACCCCTGAATCATCAAAGGCAATTTTCTTTGCTTCATCCTGTGAAATTTTTGTAGAGCTAGTCGTTTTCTCAGTAACCTCTGTTTCTTTTTCAATGATAGAACCACTTGTCGTATCAATCGTGTAGCTATAATCTGTTCCCTTTGCAGAAAATTCTACATCATATTGACTTTGACCATTCTCTTGATCTAAGGTAATCGTCAAATTAGTAACCTCAGACTCTGATACTTCTGCATCATCAAAAGCTATTTCTTTAGCTTTTGTTTCTGAAATTTCTTGAGTAGTTGTTGTTTGACTGGATTGAACGGAGGATGTGCTATCATTACTATCCCAATCACAAGCAACAAGTGTCATCATTGAAAGAGCTATTAGCCCAATTGAAGTAAGCTTCTTAATAGACATAACATCACCTCTTTTTTATCATTTTAGACAATTTTATAGTTTTGAACTCATAACTGTCAACAAAAAAGTCTTGGAGTTCTCCAAGACTTTCTATTTATCTGATTTTATAAGGCTCTATAATTTCTGTAGTGGGTAAGAACACCGTGGAAATTATGGAGCCTTTTTGAATATAGAAAAAGGTCCCATATGACCTATAATGAAAAGCGACGAAACTCACATTAGAAAGGGTTCATA
>NZ_JBRUDG010000026.1:0-25938 GCF_053203725.1 Streptococcus porcorum
TACTAAAACGACATAATTATTTTGAGTTTTTGTACTCTCAAGATTTAAGTAACTGTAAAACCATTCCGCTCTTGTTCCGCCTCATCTAGACGTTTTTGTACTCTCAAGATTTAAGTAACTGTAAAACACTGACTAGTTGGTTATGGATAAGAGCGTAGTTTTTGTACTCTCAAGATTTAAGTAACTGTAAAACTAAATTACTAAAACGACATAATTATTTTGAGTTTTTGTACTCTCAAGATTTAAGTAACTGTAAAACCATTCCGCTCTTGTTCCGCCTCATCTAGACGTTTTTGTACTCTCAAGATTTAAGTAACTGTAAAACTTTAGTTGTCATATTTATTTACAATATACTGTTTTTGTACTCTCAAGATTTAAGTAACTGTAAAACAACACATGGCTCACAGAAAATGAGATTAAAGGTTTTTGTACTCTCAAGATTTAAGTAACTGTAAAACAGAAGGAATTAGTTCCACCTTTCACAAGGTGTTTTTGTACTCTCAAGATTTAAGTAACTGTAAAACTCATGGTCCAAGGTGAGTCAAATGCACAGGTTTTTGTACTCTCAAGATTTAAGTAACTGTAAAACCCGCGGTGCTGAGTGTATGTTGGGTAGCGTGTTTTTGTACTCTCAAGATTTAAGTAACTGTAAAACCCTTGTGTGGAGTGATTACTCAGTGGAAGAGTTTTTGTACTCTCAAGATTTAAGTAACTGTAAAACGTCAGAAGACATCACTGTTACTGATCAGGTGTTTTTGTACTCTCAAGATTTAAGTAACTGTAAAAAGAGTAGCTAGTTCTATCTGATAGGATAATATAAATAACAAGCTAGGCTAGAGGTCTAGTTTTTTACTTTAGCATCTTTTTTCCCTGTAAAATATGCTAAAATATTTGTATGGAAAATATGATACAAATTGCAAATCATCTCTCAATTTCACAACATCAGGTTGAGAGGGTTTTAAGTTTAACACAAGAGGGAAATACCATTCCTTTTATTGCGCGTTATCGTAAAGATGTAACGGGAAATCTAGATGAGGTGGTCATTAAAGCGATCATTGATCTAGATAAGAGTTTAACAGCTTTGAGAGATAGAAAGGCAACTGTTCTTGCAAAAATTGAAGAGCAGGGAAAACTGACAGATACTCTTCGTCAAGCGATTGAGTCGGCTGAAAAGTTGACAGATGTCGAGGAGCTCTATCTGCCTTATAAAGAAAAACGCCGAACCAAAGCAATGATTGCTCGAGAAGCTGGGTTATTTCCTTTGGCACGCCTCATTCTACAAAATCTTCCTAATCTTGAAAAAGAAGCAGAAAACTTTATCAATGAGACTTTTAAAACGCCAAAGGATGCCTTGCAAGGAGCTGTTGATATTTTGGTTGAGGCTTTATCAGAAGATGCAAGACTGCGTTCTTGGACCTATAATGAGATTTGGGCCAATAGTCAGATTGTCTCACAAGTAAAAGATGAAACCTTGGATGATAAGAAGATTTTTGAGATTTACTATGATTTCTCAGAAGCGATTGCAAAAATGCAGGGTTACCGTACTCTAGCCCTTAATCGTGGGGAGAGTTTGGGTGTTTTAAAAGTTGGTTTCCATCATCATACTGATACGATGTTGGCTCTTTATGCGACACGTTTTAAGGAAAAAAACCGCTATATAGATGACGTGATCCAACAAGCCTTGAAAAAGAAAGTCCTACCTGCTATGGAGCGCCGTGTTCGTTCAGAATTGACAGAAACTGCAGAAGACGGAGCAATTGCCCTTTTTTCTGAAAACCTAAGAAATCTTCTCTTAATTCCACCACTGAAAGGTAAAATTGTGCTTGGTTTTGACCCTGCTTTTAGAACAGGAGCTAAGTTAGCAGTAGTGGATAAGACTGGAAAGTTATTAACAACCCAGGTTATTTATCCTGTTGCACCTGCAAGCCCTGCTAAGATTGCGCAAGCAAAGACAGAGCTTTTAGCCTTGGTGGAAGAATATGCGGTTGAGATTATTGCTATTGGAAATGGGACAGCTAGTCGTGAAAGTGAAGCCTTTGTCGCAGACCTACTCAAAGATGTCAAAGGGGTTTCGTATGTGATTGTCAATGAAAGTGGCGCTTCGGTTTATTCGGCAAGTGAACTAGCAAGGCAGGAATTTCCTGATTTGACGGTGGAAAAACGCTCTGCCATCTCAATTGCAAGACGTCTCCAAGACCCACTTGCTGAATTGGTAAAAATTGATCCTAAATCTATTGGTGTTGGACAATATCAGCATGATGTTAGTCAGAAAAAATTAACTGAAAATCTTGATTTTGTAGTAGATATGGTTGTTAACCAAGTAGGTGTTAACATCAATACGGCAAGTTCTGCACTCTTGTCACATGTCTCTGGTTTGAACAAGACGATTTCAGAAAACATTGTTAAATATCGAGAAGAAAATGGCGAAATTAAGAGCCGTTCTGAAATCAAAAAAGTTCCTCGTCTTGGGTCTAAGGCATTTGAGCAAGCTGCAGGTTTCTTACGTATTCCAAATGGTGAGCATTTCTTAGATAATACAGGTGTTCACCCAGAAAGCTATGCAGCAGTTGAAAAGCTTTTACATCAGTTAGAGATCAGTCAGCTAGATGATGCTGCTAAGGCTAAACTCAATGCTGTGAAGCCACAAGAACTGGCTCAAGATTTAGAAATCGGTCCTGAAACTCTCAAAGATATCATTGCTGATCTTTTAAAACCAGGTCGTGATTTACGAGATAGCTTTGCAGCACCAGCTCTTCGTCAAGATGTTTTAGATATTAAGGACCTCTATATTGGGCAACAATTAGAAGGAACCGTACGTAATGTGGTTGATTTTGGCGCATTTGTTGATATTGGTCTTCATGATGATGGTTTGATTCATATCTCACAGATGAGTAAAACCTTTGTTAATCATCCTAGTCAGCTAGTATCGGTTGGGGATATTGTAACGGTTTGGGTATCTAAAATTGATTTAGAACGTGAAAAGATTAATTTAAGTTTGGTAGCACCTCGTGAATCTCAATGATTATGTCAAGAAAGTTTCACAAGAAGACTTTCAAAAAAATTTTCAACACACTGCTACTTGGAATAAGCGGCTCAGAACAACAGGCGGGCGCTTTCATCCAAATAGTGGCAATTTGGACTTTAACCCTAAAGTTTATGAAGCCCTAGGTTTAGAGGTCTTTAGAAAAATTGTCCGTCACGAGCTTTGCCACTATCATCTTTATTTTGAAAAAAAGGGATATAGACATCAAGATAGAGACTTTAAACAACTTTTAAAAGCTGTTAATGGGCTTCGTTTTGTCCCGAAAATAAACGATGAGGTTTATCCCTATCATTACCAGTGTCAAGCTTGTGGACAAGATTATTTTAGAAAAAGAAAAATGAACCTAAAGCGTTATGTTTGCGGGAGATGTCATTCGCAATTATATTTGATGGAATCGTTTTAAAAATAAATTATTCCTAATTCTTTGAAAGAGAATCATGTTATAAGAGTTCAGACTTTGATTAGGGAGTGAGGTAGGGGATTTTTATTTTAGGACTACCTTAATCAAGAGAAGTTTACAGTAGAGTTATCAAAGGAGCTCATGAATGAGAGCATAAATCAGTCTAAGGGCTGATTTATTTTTTGTAGAAATACTTTAAAATGGTAAAGTAAAGATTCTAAGAATAACGTTGATTTTATATAACAGGAATAAAATCAAGGGAAATTTCTGGAAGGGAGCTTCTATGGAAGGTAAATTTTATAAACAAAAAAAAGATAGATGGTTTTTCGGTGTTTTAGCTGGTTTATCAGATAAGTTTGGCTGGAATCTGAATTTAGTACGCGTATTGTTTGTACTTTTACTCATCTTTATACAAGGAGGCGCTTTCTTATATTTGATACTAGCTCTTATCTTACCTTATAAAGAAGACTTGATTAAGGATGCTTATGGACAAGGTCCACGTAAACGTAAAGAAGCCGAAGTTATCCATGACCGAAAATGGTTTTGGTAACCTTAAAAAATCAGAAACAGAAGTTCATAAGGTGACTTTGTTTCTGATTTTTTTTAGTAGTTTGCTCTCTTTTTTACTCTGCTTTATCAACGATAGTAAAGCAGTTATTGATATGACATATTAGTGAGCGGATGCTGACTAGACAAAGACTGGTGACATTATTAACTTTCGGAAAAGTTAGCGCTTACTTTCAGAAAATAAATATGGTATAATAGACAGAAAAAGGAGGAGCTTATGGTTGTTACAGTAAAAATGTTAGCAGAAAAGGTAAAGTTAAAGCCGATTTATGTTACCGATGAAGCCCTAGAAAAAGAAATTATAACATCAGATATTTCTCGTCCTGGTCTTGAAATGACAGGCTACTTTGATTATTATTCTCCTGAGCGGATTCAACTTTTAGGGATGAAGGAGTGGTCTTATTTAAATGCCATGACCTCTCATAACCGTTATTCCGTTTTGAAAAAAATGTTTCAGCCTGAGACTCCCGCTATTATTGTGGCACGTAATCTGGATATTCAAGATGAGATGGTTCAAGCAGCTAAGGAGCAAGGGATAGCTGTTTTACAAAGTCGTGTGCCTACTAGCCGTTTATCTGGCGAGATGTCCTGGTATTTAGATACTTGTTTAGCAGAACGTACCAGTGTACATGGTGTCTTAATGGACATCTATGGGATGGGAGTGCTCATTCAAGGAGATTCTGGAATTGGAAAAAGTGAAACGGCTCTTGAGTTAGTAAAACGTGGCCATCGCTTAGTAGCTGATGACCGTGTAGATGTTTATGCTAAAGATGAGGAAACTCTTTGGGGCGAACCTGCTGAAATTTTACGACATTTGATTGAAATTAGAGGGGTTGGCATTATTGATGTTATGAGTTTGTATGGTGCTAGCGCTGTCCGCAATTCTTCTCAAGTTCAATTGGCTGTCTATCTTGAAAACTTTGAAAAAGGTAAAGTTTTTGATCGATTAGGAAATGGTGGCGAGGAAATTGAATTATCATCTGTAAAAATTCCACGAGTTAGAATCCCTGTTAAAACGGGACGTAACGTATCAGTCGTTATTGAGGCGGCAGCCATGAACCATCGTGCAAAACAAATGGGCTATGATGCTACCAAGACCTTTGAAGAGCGTTTGACTAAGTTGATTAGCCAAAATGAGGGTAGCCATGATTGATCCTATCGCTATTCAAGTAGGCCCCTTTGCTATCCATTGGTATGCTATTTTTATTGTGACAGGCTTAATATTAGCTGTTTATTTAACAATAAATGAGGGTAAAAAAAAGGGAATTACCTCAGATGATATTTTAGATTTTATTTTGGTTGCCTTTCCTTTAGCGATATTAGGGGCTCGTCTTTATTATGTGATTTTCCAATGGCCTTATTATGCTCAACATCCTTCTGAAATCTTTGCGATTTGGAATGGCGGTTTGGCTATTTATGGTGGTTTACTAACAGGGCTAGCCTATCTATTTTGGTTTTGTTATCAGAGGTTTATCAAGCCTTTAAACTTTTTAGATATCATAGCTCCTAATGTCATGTTGGCACAAGCTATTGGGCGCTGGGGAAATTTTGTGAATCAAGAAGCTTATGGCAAGGCTATCAACAATCTCGATTATCTTCCTCGATGGATGCAGGAACAAATGTACATTGATGGTAGTTATCGTGTCCCGACTTTTTTATATGAATCTTTGTGGAATTTACTTGGTTTTGCACTACTTTCCATCCTCATTCGCCGACCTAAGTTATTAAAGGTTGGAGAGCCGACCTTCTTTTATCTCATCTGGTATGGTTTGGGGAGATTCATTATTGAGGGAATGCGAACAGATAGTCTCATGTTAGCAGGGTTACGTGTTTCTCAGTGGTTATCGATAATCTTATTTTGTATTGGTTTGGGATTGTGGATTTATCGCCGAAAAAATCAAGCCATTAACTTTTATTTAGAAAAAACATAATATAAAGGAGAAAAAGATATGATGGAAATAGCAGTCTTATTGATTGCTCTAGCATTTGTAGCTTTGGTAATTTATCTCATACTATTTATAAAAAAATTAACAGCAACCGTTGGGGAGGCCCAGCAAACTCTGACGATTTTGACCAGTGATCTTAATGTGACCCTACACCATACCAATGAAATTCTTGCTAAAGCAAATGTTTTAGTGGAAGATGTGAATAGTAAAGTCGCAACAATTGATCCCCTGTTTACAGCAGTAGCAGATTTATCTGAAAGTGTCTCTGATTTAAATACGCAAGCGAGGCATCTATCTGTTAAAGCAAGTGCTGTCGGTAAGCAATCTGCTAAAGTAGGAACAGCGTATACTGTTAGTAAATTTGCTTCAAAAGTGTTAAGAAAAAAGGAGAGAGCTCATGAGTAAATTTTTAAAAACTTTGGTTGTTGGCGCAGCCTCAGGTGCAGCAGCAGCATATTTTTTAACAACCGAAAAAGGAAAAGTCTTAAAAGAAAAAGCGCAAGATTTATTTAAAGACTATCAAGAAAACAAAGATGACTATCATCAAAAAGCCAGCGATAAGGCAGCAGAGTACAAAGATTTGGCTGTCCATACTTTCCAAGATTATAAAGAAAAATGGGAAACAGGAGAAATCACTACAGAAAGTGTCGTGGAGGAATTAAAAACAAAATCCAATCAGGCAGCAACTTTTGCTAAAGACTCTTTTACTCATGTGAAACAAAAAGCAAACCAACATGAAAGTAAGGTAAAAGATGTCACAGATTCTATCGTTGAGTCTGATGTTCAAGTTGATGATATTGTGATTGATTATCCTGATGATCATAAGGAATAAAAAAAAGGCGAGGAGATTAACCTCGTCTTTTTCGATAATTAATATAAAATTTTAAACTCAATAAGAGAGCAAAACTGATTATCATAGCCAAAGGAAAGGCTAGGATAACTTTAACCTGAAGGGAAAGTAAGATTAGACATGAGATAATAGTCGAAATGCAGAAACCAGCAATTTGCACAAAAAACAATAGTTCACGCAATTTTGCAGATTGAGTGTTGATGTGTTGATAAGGTTGATATTTCGGACTTTTCTCAATCTGTTGTTCATACTCTTCATCGTAGTGCTGGTCGAATTTTCTGTTAGTATTCACAGTCTAACCTCCTTTCTTTTCCAAAATTCCTATCTATTCTATCATAAATTACCGTAAATGTCACTGTTTTTCATAAAAACTTTCATAAAATAAAGAGAAAATCAAGATTTTTGTATTATTTTATGCCAAAAAGCATGAGATTTGCTATAATGGATGAGTTATGAAAAAAATTATGATTACTGCAACTGCAGAGAGCATGGATCAAGCAAAAGCTCTCCTAGCTCTCGGTGTCGATCGCATTTATGTGGGAGAAGGCGATTATGGTCTTCGTCTTCCCTATCACTTTAGTCGTGAGGAGATGAGGGAACTTGCTGACCTTATCCATAATGCTGGTAAAGAAATGGTGGTCGCTGTCAATGCCTTGATGCATCAAGATATGATGGATTCTCTTCCAGAATACTTGAAATTTTTAGAATCTATTGGAGTTGACTATATCACTGTTGGGGATGCTGGGGTTTTTTATGCCTTACAGCGTGATGGCATAGCCTTAAAAACGATCTATGATGCCTCAACAATGGTGACTTCTAGCCGTCAAATCAATTTTTGGGCTAAGAATGCGGGAATTTCAGAAGCTGTATTGGCTAGAGAGATTCCATCAGCTGAACTCTTTATTATGGCTGAAAATCTTGATATTCCAGCTGAACTTTTGGTTTATGGGGCTAGCATTATTCACCAGTCAAAACGTCCATTGTTACAAAATTACTATAACTTTACTAAGATGGATGAGGAAAAATCGCGTGAGCGTAATCTTTTCTTAAGTGAGCCAAATGATCCAGACTCACATTATTCTATCTTTGAGGATAAGCATGGTACTCATATTTTTGCTAACAATGATTTGGATTTGATGCCTAAATTGTTAGAGGTTTATGAGCATGGCTTTAGCCATTGGAAATTAGAGGGACTCTATACACCAGGTCAAGATTTCCTTGCTATTGCAACTGTTTTCGTGAAGGCGCGTGACTTGATGGAAAAAGGTGAGTTTACTCAAGATCAAGCTTTTGTCTTTGATGAAGAGATTAGAAAACATCACCCTATAGAGCGCGGTCTTGATACCGGATTTTATGACTACGACCCAGACATGGTCAAGTAATGTCTCACAGTGCTAGATTTGTCTATTTTCAGGAGCACTATCTTACATCTATCTTGCAAATAGGAGTATAAAATGACACAAGTAAAAAAACGTCCAGAGGTTTTAGCACCAGCTGGTACATTGGAAAAATTAAAAGTTGCCATTCATTATGGGGCAGATGCTGTTTTTATTGGTGGGCAAGCTTATGGTTTGCGTAGCCGTGCAGGAAACTTCACTTTTGAAGAAATGGAAGAGGGAGTAGAGTTTGCGAAAAAGTACGGTGCAAAAGTCTATGTGGCAGCGAACATGGTAACCCATGAGGGAAATGAAAAAGGAGCAGGAGAGTGGTTCCGTCGCTTACGTGATATCGGCATTGCAGCAGTAATTGTATCCGATCCAGCACTTATTCAGATTTGTGCTGAAGAAGCGCCAGGTCTTGAAATTCATCTTTCGACACAAGCATCTGCTACTAATGTAGAAACACTTGAATTCTGGAAAAATTTAGGGTTAACACGTGTGGTTTTGGCGCGTGAAGTTTCTATGGAAGAGTTGGCTGATATTCGTCGTCGTACAGATGTTGAAATTGAAGCCTTTGTTCATGGAGCTATGTGTATTTCTTATTCAGGACGTTGCACCCTGTCAAACCATATGAGTATGCGTGATGCTAACCGTGGTGGTTGCTCACAGTCTTGCCGTTGGAAGTATGACCTTTATGAGATGCCATTTGGTCAAGAAAGAAAGAGTCTAGAAGGTGAAATTCCAGAAGAGTTCTCTATGTCTGCTGTAGATATGTCAATGATTGAGCATTTACCAGATATGATTGAAAATGGTGTGGATAGCCTTAAAATCGAAGGTCGAATGAAGTCTGTTCACTATGTTTCAACCGTAGCAAATGTTTATAAGGCAGGTGTTGATGCTTATCTTGAGAGCCCAGAAAAGTTTGAAGCCATTAAACAAGATTTGATTGATGAAATGTGGAAAGTTGCGCAACGTGAGTTGGCAACAGGATTTTACTATGAAACACCAGATGAAAATATGCAGCTTTTTGGTGCTCGTCGTAAAATTCCGCAGTATAAATTTGTAGGTGAAGTCGTTTCCTTTGATGAAGAGACTATGACGGCAACTATTCGTCAACGTAATGTTATTACAGAAGGAGATCAGGTCGAGTTTTATGGTCCAGGATTCCGCCATTTTGATGCGACGATCACAGATCTTCATGATGATAAGGGGAATAAAATTGACCGCGCCCCTAATCCAATGGAATTATTAACAATAACCGTACCGCAAAAGGTAGAACCAGGAGATATGATTCGTAATCGTCAAGAAGGACTGATTAATCTCTATAAAACAGATGGCTCAAGTCAAACGGTACGTGCTTAATGCTAACCATCAGACAAGAATCCCCTTCAGACTATAAACAGGTGGAGGAGTTGATTGCTTTAGCGTTTAATGGTAGTCCTCATTCTGATGGACAAGAAGCAGACTTGGTTCAAAGACTTCGTCAAGATCCAGCCTATCATCCTAAGCTTAGCTTGATTGCTACTGACGAAAAAGAGGTGGTGGGACATGTCTTATTAACTGAGATAAAGGTGGAAAAAAGCAGAGCCTTGGCTCTAGCTCCTCTGTCTGTTCATCCGCTTTATCAAGGAAAAGGGATTGGTCGTCAGTTATTGTTAGAAGCCGAAAATGTTGCTAAAAAAGAAGGGTATGATACGATTATTATTCTTGGGGACCCTGCTTATTATAGCTGTTTTGGTTATCAAACAGCATCCGACCATGGCATAAAACCTCCCTTTGAGGTGGACAATCAGTATTTTATGGTGAAATTTTTAGAAGAAAAAGCAGAGCAGGTCAGAGGTTTAGTCACTTATCCTTCAGTATTTGGGATTTAACACCATTTTTTACGAATAAAAAATAGAAAGGAAATCCTATGGCAGAATTTAAATTTGAAATTGAAGAAAAATTGCTCGTTTTGTCAGAAAACGACAAAGGTTGGACAAAAGAGTTGAACCGTGTCAGCTTTAATGGTGCACCAGCTAAGTTTGATATTAGAACTTGGAGTCCAGATCACACTAAGATGGGGAAAGGAATTACCCTTTCAAATGAAGAGTTTGAAGTCTTGGTGAATGCTTTTAAAAATTAGACTGAAAAGAGGCAGATCAAACCATTTATGATGGCTCTGCTCCTGCCCTCGCCTCAGAATAATGAAAATAATCAGAAAACCCTCACTAGATGTATAATCTTAGTGAGGTTTTTTTACTTGACAACTTCATATAAAAGATTACTAAGGATGGAGAACAACTAACCCCAATAGAATGACTATATTATAAAGAAAGTGCCTGTAAAAGAGATATAGTTTGAAACTATATCTCTTTATGAAAAATAAGAATTTGTTTTGAAGTAAAGTGCCTGTTATAATGTTCTTATTATATCGCAAGGAGAAATTTTATGACCCATCAAACAGCCCCATTCCGTGTAGATCATGTTGGATCTTATTTACGTCCAAAAGCCTTAGTTGAAGCGCGTGACGCGTTTACTTCTGGGAAAATCTCACAAGAAGAATTGACTGCCGTAGAAGATCAAGCCATTCGTGAATTAGTTTTACAACAAAAAGCTGCTGGCCTCGAGAGTGTGACAGACGGTGAATTTCGTCGTGCTTACTGGCATCAAGATTTTTTCTGGGGACTTGAAGGAGTAGCACATACACAAGCTGCCATTGGCTACCAATTTCATGATGAGACCACTAAGCCAGATGCTGCGTCCTTAACAGGTAAAATATCAGGACAGAATCATCCTTTTGTTGCACACTACACTTTCTTAAAAGACTTAGCTGATCAAGAAGGATTGGCTTCACGCCTAACAATTCCTTCACCAGCCCAGTTTTATTTTGAATTAATTCGTGATGCAGAGCATACAGCAAATACATTTACTTACTATGAAAATAAGGAAGAGTTGTTTGCGGATATTATTAAGGCTTATAAAGACGTCATTGTTGATCTTTATGCAGTAGGTTTACGTAATTTACAGTTGGACGATTGTACTTGGGGAACTTTGGTTGATGATCGCGTAATGGATTTGATTGCAGGACACACTGGAAAGACAGCTGAACAGATTCGTCAAGAGTTAAGTGTTGATTTTCTTACCTTAAATAATGGTATTTTGGAAGATTTGCCAGAAGATCTTAATGTTACAACGCATGTGTGCCGTGGCAATTATCATTCTACGTGGGCATCTCAAGGTGGATATGATAAGGTAGCTGAAACACTTTTTGGAAAAGAAAATGTTAAGGCTTATTATCTTGAGTTTGATACAGAGCGTGCAGGCGGATTCGAACCCCTTGCTAAAGTGACACCAGGTAAAAAAGTTGTACTTGGTTTAATCACCTCAAAATCAGCAGATTTAGAAGATAAGACAGAGGTGATCGCTAGAATCAAAGAAGCTAGCCAGTACATTCCTCTTGAAGATCTTTACCTTAGTACCCAGTGTGGCTTTGCTTCAACAGAAGAAGGCAATAAATTAACCATTGAAGATCAGTGGAAAAAGTTAGCTCTCATTCAAGAAATTGTTAAAGAAGTATG
Source organism: Streptococcus porcorum (assembly GCF_053203725.1). Classification (NCBI taxonomy): domain Bacteria; kingdom Bacillati; phylum Bacillota; class Bacilli; order Lactobacillales; family Streptococcaceae; genus Streptococcus; species Streptococcus porcorum. Next base: position 11,746 of record NZ_JBRUDG010000026.1, read on the forward strand.
GGGCTAATCGCTAGATGACAGTAGGCCAAAAATCACCTCGACACATGTGTCGAGGTGATTTTTTAATGATTTTTGTTTCTTAATATTTCAGCAATTCCAATTAGGATAAAGGTAATTCCTAGTCCAACAAATAAAAATTTTTGAGTAAGAAGACCATAGATGATTAAAATAGCTGCAGATAAGAAAGCGATATATTCTTTTTTCATTTTATTTCATCGTTGGGAAAAGTAAAACGTCACGAATAGTAGTAGTGTCTGTTAAAAGCATGCAGAGGCGATCAATACCGATACCGAGACCTCCTGTTGGTGGCATACCATACTCAAGCGCTTCGACGTAATCGTAGTCGATACCTGTTGCTTCGTCGTCACCAAGTTCTTTAGCAGCAGCTTGTGCTTCAAAGCGTGATAACTGATCAATTGGATCATTAAGCTCAGTGAAGGCATTGGCGTATTCTTTAGTCATGATAAAGAGTTCAAATCGGTCTGTGAAGCGAGGGTCATCCGCATTTTTCTTAGCAAGAGGTGATACTTCAACAGGATGCCCGTAAACAAAGGTTGGTTGGATGAGTGTTTCCTCAACAAACTCTTCGAAGAAAGCGTTGATGATATGTCCAACGGTTGTAAAGTGTTTTTCAAGAGGGACATTTTTTTCTTTAGCCAAAGCAGTTGCTTCTTCAATTGTCATCTCTTGCCAAAAATCGATGCCCGTTTGTTCTTTGATAGCATCAACAATGTGAACACGCTTAAATGGTTCGTTGAGTTTAATCTCTGTTCCTTGGTAGATAACAGGTTGATCACCTTTGACAGCCTTTGTAACATGCTGGATAATCCCTTCTGTCAAGTCCATGATATCTTGGAAATCAGCATAGGCTTGGTAGGCTTCAATCGATGTGAATTCAGGATTGTGAGTAGCATCCATACCTTCGTTACGGAAGATACGACCGATTTCATAAACGCGCTCCATCCCCCCGACGATTAAGCGTTTGAGGTGAAGTTCGGTAGCGATACGAAGTACCATATCGATATTTTGCGCATTGTGGTGAGTGATGAATGGGCGAGCAGCAGCTCCTCCAGCTTCATTGTGGAGAACAGGTGTTTCGACCTCAAGGAAACCAAGCCCATCCATATAACGACGCATTTCAGAGATGATTTTTGAACGTGTTACGAAGCGATCAAAGCTTTCGCGATTAGAAATCAAATCAAGGTGACGCTTACGGTAAATGGTTTCCACATCGGTTAGGCCGTGGAATTTTTCAGGCAAGGGACGTAGTGCTTTTGATAGGTGTGTGATACTAGTCGCAAAGATTGTTAGCTCACCAACACCAGTTTTAGCCACTTCTCCCTCAACACCAAGAAAATCACCAAGGTCAGCTTTTTTGAAAATGTCGTAATTTTCTTCTCCAACATCATCTTTGCGGACGTAGATTTGAATTTGCCCTTCGCGATCTTGAATGTGAGCAAAACCAGCTTTACCTTTACCGCGTTTTGTCATCATACGACCAGCGATAATGGCAGTTTCTCCCATCTCATGCAATTCTTCTTTTGTTTTATCGTTGTATTTTTCCTTTAATTCAGCTGAGTTTGCAGTACGTTCGAAACGTTTTCCAAAAGGATCGATCCCTTGCTCAGCTAAGACAGACATTTTTTCACGACGAACTAACTGTTGGTCGTTTAATTCTTCTACATGTTCGTTAGACATTGCTTTCCTCCAAATCGTTTTCCTTTCTATTCTATCATAAAATGACAATGATTTCATCAAATATTATGCTTTTTCTAGATTTGAACTCCTTAGTAAAAAATAGTATAATAAGGCGTAAAAATTTTTTGTTGAAAGAAAAAGGATACCATGATTACATCTATTGTTTTTGACGTTGATGATACCATTTATGACCAACAGGCCCCCTATCGTTTGGCCATGGAGAAGTGCTTTCCGGATTTTGATATGACGCAAATTCATCAGGCTTATATCCGATTTCGTCATTATTCAGACATTGGATTTCCACGAGTTATGGCTGGAGAGTGGACGACAGAGTATTTTCGATTTTGGCGTTGCCGAGAGACGCTTTTAGAGTTTGGGTATAGAGAAATTTCAGAAGCTGATGGTACTCATTTTCAGGAAATTTATGAGCATGAGCTAGAAAATATTACCATGTTAGATGAGATGCACATGACATTGGATTTTTTAAAGTCTAAAAATGTCCCTATGGGTATTATTACTAATGGGCCAACTGAGCATCAATTAAAAAAAGTGAAGAAGTTGGGCTTGTATGATTATGTGGATCCCAAACGCGTGATTGTCAGTCAGGCGACAGGTTTTCAAAAACCAGAAAAGGAAATTTTTAATCTTGCAGCGGAACAATTTGATATGAACCCCTCAACAACACTCTATGTGGGAGATTCTTATGATAATGATGTCATGGGAGCTTTTAACGGAGGCTGGCATTCGATGTGGTTTAATCATCGTGGGCGTAGTTTAAAGCCTGGAACAAAGCCAGTGTTTGATCTTGAAATTGATAGTTTTGAGCAATTATTTGGCGCGGTGAAAGTTCTTTTTGATTTACCTGATAATAAATTTATTTTTGATGTTAATGATAAAAAGAACCCTATTTTACAACTGGGAATAAACAATGGTTTGATGATGGCGGCTGAACGTTTATTGGAAAGTAATATGTCTATAGATAAAGTCGTGATTCTTTTACGACTCAATAAAAAACAAGAAAAAATTCTTCGGATGAAGTATAGTCAATAAAAATTGGGATAGATTAACTATCCCAATTTTTATTTATCATAACTGGTATCATTCCATGTGATGAGCTTGAAATTTTGACCGTCATTGGTTTCTAAAATAGTGATAGAAGCATTATCTAGTCCACCATTTTGTCGTAGTTTAGCATATTCATAACCTAGTAAAGAACGAATGGCAGCTGTCAGGCTTGCGCCATGCCCAACGATTAAGATGCTATCTTTTTTGCCGTATAGACTCTTAATAAAGTGACCGATACGTTGTGTAGTGTGGTAAACACTTTCTGCATCAAAAGCGTTATGATCAAACCGAGCGAGATTATGGGAAAAAGCTTCCATTTGTTTGGGGTAGATTGCTTCCATAATGCTAATTTTTTGCCCCTCTAATGTCCCTAAGTCCCATTCTCTTAGAGAAGCTTCTTTTTGTACCAATAAGGGAGGGTGGTGTTCTTGTGAGATGATTTCAGCTGTTGTGATGGCACGATGGAGATCACTTGAATAAATAGCATCAAAGGGGATATCTGCTAGATATTGTCCCAGTTTTTTTACACTTTTTTTAGCTTCAGGTAAAAGAGGAGAGTCTCCACTTGCTCCTTGGAAGCGTCCTTCTAAATTCCACTGAGTTTTCCCATGTCGAATAAGATAAATTTTCATAATGTCTCCTACTCAAACTCTGCTCCAAATGGAAATAGTGAAAGCCCAGCTAGTTTAATAGATTGAATAGCAAAAGGAATGCCAATAATGCTAAGGCAAAGTAAGAAAGCAGATGCTAAATGTCCTAAGGCTAACTCCCAGCCAAAAAAGACAATCCAAATGATATTTAATAATAAACTACTGGTTTTAGGAGAAGGGACAATAGTTCGCCCAAATGGAAATAGTCCAAAACGTGCAATTTTAAAAAATTGAAGCCCAAAAGGAATCCCAATAATCGTCATACAAAATAAGATTCCAACACAAGTCCAAGCTAACCAAGACCAAAAGCCAGCCAAAATAAACCAAATCAAGTTTCCTAATAAACGCATGCCTTACTCCTTAATATCTGCAAATTCAGCTCTGACAAAATCAGCTAAGAGTTGACTATCAATACGAATAGAACGTCCTAACTCTCCAGCAGAGACAATCATGGTTCCTTTGTCTAGAGCAGTTTGATCAATGTAGATAGGGAAATTATGCTTCTGGCGAATCCCAACAGGGTTATTGGCACCGTGCACATAGCCTGTAACATTTTGCAAATCTTTTTGAGGAATCATGGTAACTTTTTTGTTACCCGATAGTTTAGCTAATTTCTTTTCAGAAAGATGCTCTGTAATAGGTAAAATTCCAATAACAGGGCCTGTCTTATCTCCTTTTAATGCCAAAGTTTTAAAAATATCATCTTGTCTGATATCCTCTGGCATCTCTCCTTCAAGGCCATTAAACATCAGGCTGTCATGAGGAATTTTAGCTTTATCTAAAATCTGATCCACTAAAGTTTTTTTGACTTTTGCTTTTTTACTCATTTGTATTTTTCCTCAAGTTTACTCATCCAAAGTCCTAGAGCAATCCCTAAGCCAAATAAAAGTAGGGTCGTAAAAATCCCACCAATACCAAGTCCAGCATAGGAAATACTTTCAGCGCTTCGAGGGTTTGGAATAACAATCAATAGGGTACTTGATAAAACCAATCCGATAATAAAATGATAAACACGAGAATGAAACTTAGTCAAAGCATAATCCATGGCTTTTGAAAAGCTTAGCATAGTGACAGCACCACCGATTGCGATTGGAAGAAAGACGCCAAGCAAGTCGAGATTTTTAAAACCTGTTAACATGGGAGTATAGAGTCCCATAATAAGTAAAAGATTGGATGGGCTTAGTCCAGGGACTAAAACTCCCAAAGCGATAAGGACACCAGCTAGAATAAAAGTACCAAAGTTAGCAGGGATTTCTCCAACCAGATCGTTTAAGAAAAAGAGTAAGAGTCCAGAGACAACAAAGGTAGCGACTAAGGTCAAGATATCAGTTGTATCACGTTTTGATTTAGCAGTAGCTTCTGTCAATAGACTTGGCAAAGTTCCAATAATGGCACCAGAAAATGCCCATAAGACAGGAACTTGGTAGTGCTCAAGTAAGTATTCAAGCGGTGCTGAAAAAAGTGCGATTCCTAGAATTCCACCGATTCCAACTGGAATAAAAAACAGAACATTTTTAACAAAATCTTGACGAATGTGAGCTAAAAAAGAAATAATACGCTCATAAAGTCCTAAAATTGAGGCTAAAACCCCACCTGATACACCGGGTAAAATAAAGCCAAGTGCAATAATAATCCCCTTAATTAAACGGGAAATCCAAGAAATCATATTTTCCTCCAAAATAAAAAAATGGTATCTCTATTATACCATTTATATCTCATTATAGTAAGCTTGGACAAGATCTTGGAAATCCTCTATTGTATAGTCACTCCCAAAGTACTCACTTGCGGCACTTGACCAGTAAGCTGTAGGATCAATATGGTCAGTTCCTCCAAGGTAAAGCGACACCATTTCGTGTGTCCAAAGTGTTCCGTCACCATCTTTTTGTCCTAGAGTAACAGGGAGGTTATATTTTTTTAGCATATAAGCTGTATAATAAGCAGCATTTCCAACTTGTCTTGCAAAGCCATCAGCAGTATATTCATGTGTCATTTCAAATTGAATATAGTAAGGATTGGCATAAGGTCCTGCGCCTTGCGCCATATAGTTGGTATCTGCTATCCTTAAAATTGTATTGCTATCAATAAAAGCATGAACAAAAACCCCCGAACTGGAATAGTTATTGGTCATATAACTTACCTCTGAATCAATACTTGAATCTTCATTGCCAGTATCATGAATGATAACTCCTCTAGGTTTTTTCCAAAAATTTTGGTAGGCTTGCTTAGAAAATCCTTGATATTCAGTGGAAAAAGTAGTTTTAGGGTAATGGTGTTCTTCTAGATAGGTATTGATACTATTGGTTTGTTTTAGTTTTAAGTCTTTTGCCAGAACGTAGTATGATTGTCCTGAAAATTTGATTTTAGCATAGGTTAGTTTTTTGCCATTTTTGTGAACCAAATAATAATCAGATACCATCACATCTGTTTGTTTAGTCTGTTTTGTTCCTAAAATGGAGTAAGGGAACGAATAAAGCGTAGTATTGGTCAAACTGGCTTGCTGATTAGACTGGTAATGTGTTGAGGTTGTGATAGAGAAAGTAAAATGAAAACCAAGAAGGATGAGGAAAAAAAGTATCGCGCTAAAAGAAATGATTTTCTGTTTATGTCGCTTTTTTTTTGTCGTTGATTTAGATTGTCGTTTTCTTGTTTTAGCCATGTTTAATATCATATCACAAACTTGATAAAATACGAAATGGAAATCCTTGTGATCAATTTTTTAGTAGTTTGGATTGGAATTTTAAAATAGCTAAGAAAATGATGACACAAAGAATAAAGGTTAGTCCACAAGCACTGCCGTTTACCATAAAAGAGTAGAGATAAGGTGACATCCCCTTTGGAGCATAGTCAGACCAAAAAATGACACCAGCTAGGAAATGCCAGAAATAACGTATCAAAACTGCGATAGTTATTCCTAAAATAGCCCAAAAAGATGAAGTAAGCAGACTTCCTTTTTTTAAGGTATCTTGAAATTTATGGCTAGTAAGTCCAGCTAATCCCATACAAGTAAAGGCCAAAAGATACTCTATTAAGACTTGATAAAAACTGAGATAATAAACTCTCCCCAAAATAAAATGTAATAGCCCCCAAATAAGGCCGGCAAGTAAGCCGTATCGAAGACCACGTTTTAATGAAAAAGCAACCAAAGGGATGGCACCTAAAGATGGTGTAAACCAACCAGCTAAGTCAGGTAGCAGTGATAGACTCATTGCAAAAGAGGCAACAATGGCAGTTTCAACAAGAATTGTTGAGGATTGTTTTTTAGACATAAAAAGACTCCTTTTGAATCACAAAAAGGAGTCTGATCTTAAAGACAAGCTAAAGTCAGTCACAATTCCTACGCTAGTATTGACTAGATCAGGTTCGAGGATTTCGCAATAGCGATCTCAGCTTAACAGCACTCCTTTGTGAAAATCTTAAATTTTAATCATTATAACGCTTGATTTTTTAATTGTCAATATTATTTTTGAATAGTGAACAATTTTTTATAGGTTTTTTCTGTATCTTTAGTGATTGCGATTTGATTTAAATCAAGAGGTTGGTCAAAACCTGGAAGATAGCCTTGAGAAGTATACTGATGTAAATCATAATCTAAGTCAGTGACAGGTGCCACCTCATAGTAGCCAGAATCACTTCCATATGTAGGAATCCAGACAGCATCAAAACCAGTGGTGGAAATACCATGCTCCTCCATAAAGTAGGTCCCTATGTAAATACCGATATTTTTAGCGCCCAAGCGTTCTAACTCTTTGCGAAAGGCTTGAACCCCTTTGTCCATGTCAGACATTGTTTTTTCTTCCACATCAACCCAATAAAAAGTAGGGTTGTAAGGAGAAGTATTTTTGTAAAATGTTTGAGCTTCCTTTTTCATTTCTGATACAGAAGAGCCACGGATATAGGCGTAGACAGCTACGGGAACATCACGTTTTTGAAATTCTTTGATATGTGTTTTGAAGGATTTATCAATTCCTGATTCATGAGTAGCATTATTTTCAAAAGCAATACCTGATCCTCCCTGAACACGAATGATAGTGCCTGAAATATTTTTAGACAAAGTATCGTAATTAATCTCAGATGGGAGTTGCCAGCCAGAGATATCGATAATAGGGTTTAAGACAAACGGTTCGTCAGAAGACTTTGTCTTTGAGCTCGATTTACTAGAGCTGGAACTATTAGATGATGGAATTTGTTTCCTAGCAGTTTCAAAGGTTGATTTTTTTAATTGATTTAAATGTATGCGTGAAATCATCAATACAAGTCCAAATAAAGTAAAAAGAACAATAACAAATATTGGTTTAATTCTCTTTCTCATCCTTTCTATTGTAACTTAAAGTTGCTAAAAAATCAAAACGAGATGCTTAAAATAGAAAAAAAGATACATACTTGACATAGGATGATAAGTTTATTAAAGTTAAGAAAAAGAGATGGAGGAATGATAATGTTATTACGAAAACTAAGTCGATTGGCTTTACTTTCAGCCCTCTGTATTGTATTGCGCTATGCTTTTTCAGGTCTTCCTAATGTCCAACCGATTACTGCTATATTTTTGGTTGTTAGTGTGTGTTTCAGCTTACCAGAAGGCATTATGCTTACAGCTCTTACCATGTTTGTCTCAAGCTTTTTACTTGGTTTTGGTCCATGGGTGCTATGGCAAATTGGAAGCTTTAGTTTGGTATTAACTATTTGGTTTTATGTCCTATACCCCCTGACAAATTATCTTAAACCTGTTAAAATAATAGGAGTTAGTTTAGATCGTTTGGGCTATCAAGCGATTTTTGCTGCTATACTTGGGATTGTCTACGGTATGGTAATTGATACTTGGTCAGCGATTTTATTTGGTACAAAAGTCTGGCTCTATGTCTTGTCTGGAATGCCTTATAATATAGCGCATAGCTTATCAACTCTATTCTTTTATCCCTTGATACATTCTATTTTTAGGAGATTTTATTCAAATGAAAAAGATTTATAGTTTAGTTTTACTATTTTTCTCGACCATCTTATTAGTGGCTTGTCAGAGTCACCAAAGTACCACTAGTTCATCTTCTTCTGAGGAGCATTTGGTACAATTAGTTGTTAAAACAGATAAAAATACAACAGATGAGAAGGTTAGCTTTACACAAGGTGATACTGTTATGGACCTTTTAAAAGCGAATTATGACGTAGAAGAAACAGATGGCTTTATTACAGCAATTGATGGTGTCAAACAAGATGAAAAAGCTGGAAAATATTGGATGTTTGATGTTAATGATGAGTTAGCACCAAAATCAGCTGATCAAATTAAGATTCAAGATGGTGATAAAATAGAATTTTATCAAGAAGTTTATAAGAATTGACCATAAAAAATAAGACAGAAAAAGGATTTTCTTTTTCTGTCTTATTTTTTATAGATATTTTTCAATCTCTGATACCATTTTTTCTGGCTCTGTTTTGGAAGAAAAACGTTTAACAACATTTCCTTCTTGATCAATTAGGAATTTGGTGAAATTCCATTCAATCACTTTTCCAAAAGGACCTTTCTTTTCTTCTTTCATCCATTGATATAAAGGGTCTGCTTCTTTTCCGTTTACTTTTATTTTTGCAAATCGTGGAAAAGTAGTGCCATAATTTAAACTACAGAAACTGTTGATTTCTTCAGCACTGCCAGGTGCCTGCTGTTTAAATTGGTTACAAGGAATATCTAGTATCTCAAATCCTTTATTTTGATAGGCATCGTAGAGTTCTTGTAGTCCTTTATATTGAGGGGTTAGTCCACATCCTGTTGCAGTATTAACGATTAGGACTAGCTTACCTTTATATTTTTCTAAGGCTACTGAGCTACCATCTTGGGCAGTCAAAGTGAAGTTATAGAGTGTTGTCATATTGTAATTCCTCACTATATGCAATAATTTGTTGGACGGTTTGATCTAGGAAAGCAATAGTTTGGCGAAGTGGCTCTTCTGTACTGATGTCTGCACCAATAATTTGAGCGGTTTCAAGAGGTGGTAAACTTCCACCAGATTTTAAAAATTCTAACCAACGTTTTGCACCGTCTTTATCTTTCTTGATATTGAGATAACCTACTGTTGAGATGACCAGTCCTGCAGAATAGGTATAGCTGTAAAGTCCCATATAATAGTGAGACTGTCGCATCCATGTCAGAGCTGCATCATCGTCAATTTCGATAGCATCTCCCCAAAATTCTTCTAAAACGTCTTTCATAATACGGTTTAGTGTTTCTGCTCCGAAGGTTTTACCTTCCTCAATCAATGTATAAACACGGCGTTGAAAGGCTGCTTCTAGTAGATGTGTAATGAAATTGTGGAAGTAAGTATCTGTTAGGCGATGAGCCAATGCAAAGCGTTTTTGACGTGGATTGTCAAAAGCTTTCTCTAAATAGTCGCTTAAAAGAAGCTCGTTTAAGGTTGAAGGGGCCTCAACATAGTAGGTGGACATATGGGTATTAAAATAACTCTGATGATTGTCTGAGAAAATAAATTGTCCAGAGTGCCCAATCTCATGGATTAGTGTATAAACATCACTTAAACGACCCGTCCAGCTCATCAAGACATAAGGGTGCACACGATAAGGATCAGTTGCATAGCCACCAGAGTCTTTTCCTTGATTAGCTGCAAAGTCAACCCAACGCTCTGTTTGATAGCTTTTAACTTCCTTGGTATAAACGTCCCCAAGAGGTTTTAACGATTTCATCACAAGTTCATAGGCTTGGTCAATAGTAACCTCAGGATTTAAACGATTGTCTAAATCTAGTTTCCAATCAGCAAAAGTCATTTTATCGAGTTTGTTTATTTTAGCGACATGTTTAAGATAATTTTGAGCGATAGGGGCAAAATCACTTATAATCAGATCAATTTGACGATCAAACATGGAACGATCAACCTCTTGCTCGGCAAGGAGATAATCAAATACAGAATCATAGCCACGAAGATGAGCGATTTCTTTTTCTAATTTGACTTGGGCTAGATAGCTGGCTGCTGCAGTATGTTGATGTTGGCGTAGTCCATTTGAGAAAGATCTGAAAGCTTTTTGGCGAACCAGGTGATTTTCGTGGTTTTGGTAAAAATTCTCATAGCTGACAAAACTATTCGAATAAATTTTCCCGTCAACTTCAAAATCTTCCATTTTAAAGTCTCCTGCACGCATTTTAGTGTAAATATCTTGAGGGGCAGAGAAAGTATCGGCAAGTTGGGTTAGCAGTTGCTCACGCTCAGCTCCGAGATAGTGGGCTTTTTTTATTTTTGTTTGTCGAATATAGCTACTAAGGTGGTGATTTTTTTCTAATTGATCCAAGATACTATCTGTTGTACACAATAAAGCATCGTCGAAAAAGCTAAGAAGAACACGAGCTTTCGTCATAAAGTCAGTACCAGTCTGTGCGATCTGAGCAAATTCTTCGTTCCCATAGTCTGTGGTTTGTGGCATAAAGCTATAGTTTTCGATGTGGCTCATTTGGATATAAATTTGTTCTAATGCTAAAAAAGCTTCTTCAAAATCTTCCAATTCATTTAGACCATCAAAATAGTTGCGTCTAAAAAGGTAGATATCCTCCATAGCTTTGTCAATGGCTCTTAAAAAATCTTCGCGGTCTTGGTAGAGAGCAGAGAGATCCCAAAGCTCATTTTCTGGAAAACTTGTTCTATCTTTTAATTTCATCATAACCTCCTCTTTTTGTTTAGTATATCAAAAAGAGAGTAAAAATGGATATATGAAAGTAGAGGAGTTGTTATTTTCAAAAAAATCAGAACATTTCTGAAATAATAGACAATTTTAGGAATTTCGGTTTACTTTTAGTATAAAAGTGGTATGATAGAAGCAGTAGACTAAAAAATTAAAGGGTCAGGATTTTCAAGTCAAATGCTGTCTTTATGATAAGGAGTTGTATAGAGAGAATGGAAAAAACAAAATTAATTCCAAACTTAGAGGGTAGTAGCGACAAGACGATTATTAAAGAGGAAGTGGATATCTTAACGAGGCTATTAGATGAAACAACCCAAAAAATGGTCAGCCAAGAAGTTTTTAAAAAAATTCAAACACTGACAGAGTTATCTAGAGCTCAAAATTATCAAGAGGTTAATCAAATCGTAGGTGATTTATCAACGGATGAAATGGATGTTATTGCGCGTTACTTTTCAATCTTACCTTTGTTGATTAATATTTCTGAAGATGTTGATTTAGCCTATGAAATCAATTATCAAAATAATATCAATAAGGATTATGTTGGAAAAATCTCAACCACACTTGATATTGTTTCCCAAAGTCAAAATGCTAAAGAAATTTTAGAAAATGTCAATGTTGTGCCTGTCTTAACTGCACATCCAACTCAGGTGCAACGAAAGACAATGTTGGGCTTAACTAATCAGATTCACCAACTTTTGCGAAAACACCGTGACGTTAAGCTGGGCCTACTCAATAAGGACAAATGGTTAAATGAGCTGCGTGCTTATGTTGAAATGATTATGCAGACAGACATCATCCGAGAGAAGAAGCTCAAAGTCACCAATGAAATCAAGAATGTTACAGATTATTATAATAAAGGCTTAATTACAGCAATTACAAGTCTTGTAACAGAATATAAAACCTTGGCTTTAGAAAAAGGGATTGTTTTAGACAATCCTAAACCCATTACAATGGGAATGTGGATTGGTGGAGACCGAGATGGTAATCCATTTGTAACGGCTGAAACTTTGAGATTGTCAGCGACGGTACAAGGAGAGGTTATCTTAAGTTATTATATTGAAAAGGTTGAGAGTTTATATTCTGACTTTTCTCTTTCAACAAGTTTGACAGAGGTTTCAAAAGAGTTAGAAGCCTTGGCAGCCTTATCCAATGATAGTTCAGAATTTCGTGAGAAGGAGCTGTACCGTAGAGCCTTTCACTATATTAAAGAGCGTCTAGAAAATACACGTACCTATTTAACGGAAGGTAAAGACCACTCTCCACGTTATGCAAAAGCTACTGAATTTAAAGCGGACTTAGAAACGATTAAGACATCTCTCCTTCGCTTTAATGGGGAGACTTTAGTTAAGGGAGACTTGACAGAATTACTACAAGCAGTAGAAATTTTCGGTTTTTATCTAGCTAGTATTGATATGCGTCAAGATTCATCTGTCCATGAAGCTTGTGTGGCGGAATTATTGGCATCAGCCAATATTGCACCAGATTACAGTAGCTTATCAGAGGATGAGAAGTGTGCGCTTTTATTAAAACAACTGACAGAAGATCCACGAATTTTGTCTGCCACAAATGCACCTAAATCAGACTTACTTGAAAAAGAGTTAGCTATCTTCAAGACAGCACGCCAATTAAAAGACACGTTAGGAGAAGAGATTATTAAGCAAAATATCATCTCTCACTCAGAAAGCGTTTCAGACTTGTTAGAACTTGCTGTCATGTTAAAAGAGGTTGGATTAGTGGATAAGGATCTTGTGCGTGTCCAAATCGTTCCACTTTTTGAGACTATTGAAGATTTGGATAATTCAGCTGACATTATGACCTCTTATCTGGAGTTAGACCTTGTAAAACAATGGATTAAAGTCAACCATAATTACCAGGAAATCATGTTGGGTTACTCGGACTCCAATAAAGATGGCGGTTATCTATCATCAGGATGGACCTTGTACAAAGCACAGAAAGATTTGACACGTATCGGTGAGGAGCGTGGTATTAAGGTGACCTTCTTCCATGGTCGTGGTGGGACAGTCGGTCGTGGTGGTGGTCCATCGTATTATGCTATTTCATCTCAGCCGTTTGGGACGATCAAAGATCGTATTCGCCTAACAGAGCAAGGTGAGGTGATTGGAAATAAATACGGTAATAAAGATGCAGCTTATTATAACCTTGAAATGTTGATTTCAGCTGCTATGGACCGTATGGTCTCTAATCAAGTTGTACCAGCTGATAAAATTTCAGGTTACACAGAGATTATGGATGAAATTGTTGGTGAAAGTAATCAAATTTATCGTGATCTTGTTTTTGGCAATGAAAACTTTTATGATTATTTCTTTGAAGCCAGTCCTATAAAAGAAGTTTCTAGTTTAAATATTGGCTCACGTCCAGCAGCTCGTAAAACCATTACTGAGATTAGTGGGCTACGTGCGATTCCGTGGGTATTCTCATGGTCTCAAAACCGAGTGATGTTCCCAGGTTGGTATGGTGTAGGATCTAGTTTTAATAATTTCATTAAAAAAGATCCTAAAAATCTGTCTAAGTTACAGGAAATGTATCAGACTTGGCCATTCTTTAAGGCTCTCCTGTCTAATGTTGACATGGTGTTGTCTAAGTCTAATATGAATATTGCTTTTGAATATGCTCAGCTCTGTCAAAGTGAAGAGGTCAAATCTGTCTTTAATATTATCTTAGATGAGTGGCAGTTAACCAAAGATACTATTTTGCTTATCGAAGATCAAAAAGAGTTATTAGCTGACAATGGATTCCTGAAAGCTAGTTTAGATTATCGTCTTCCTTATTTCAATGTGTTAAACTATATTCAAATTGAATTGATTGAACGCCTACGCCGAGGAGAACTTAGTCCAGAACAAGAAAAACTTATCCACATCACTATTAACGGTATTGCTACTGGTCTTCGTAACTCAGGTTAATATAAGTAGTGATAATATACTGATAGTTTAGATCATTGGATAGGTTGCTACTAATTAAAAAGGGCTCTTTGTCAACTGTAGTGGGTAGATGAAAAGCTAACACCTAGAGAGGACGAAATTCGTTCTCTCTTTCTTTATGTTCAAGGCAATCAAAATCCGTTTTTTAAAGTTTTCAAAGTTCCTGAAAC